>CAZSKV010000581.1:0-21899 GCA_964607495.1 uncultured candidatus Brocadiaceae bacterium | reverse complement strand
CCGGTCACGAATGGTCAGGACTGGGTGAACGTGCTCGCGGGGTCTTCCGGCACCACGCAGAACCAGGGCGGCACGTCGACGCTCACGATCGGCGCGGTCGGTGGCGGCACGCGGCCGATCGACGTGCACTGGTCGGTGCTGGCCAAGGCCTGCCATGCCGGCGACATCGGTTTCGATGCGTTCCGGCTGCCGGACAACACCTACACGAAAGACATGCGCCAGGCGGTGGCGTGAATGCTCCGGGCCGCGGATGCGCAGCGCCTTGTGCCGGCGTTCACGATCGACCAACTCAACGTCCGGATGACGACCAGGCACACGTCGATCACGACCTTCGAGCCGCGCGAGCACGTGCTGCACCGGCCTGCGAACCGGCAGGCGAACCTCGGCACGCTCTTGACCCGTGACCAGGGCTTCCGGCAGTACGGCCAGGGCACGTGGCAAGGTGCCGCGAAGTCGCTGCAGGCGTTCAAGCTGCCGAGCGACGACCGCGCCTCGATCTACGCGGGCAGTTCCGACGGGATGCTCTGCCGCTACAAGATGGAGGTGCACACGCCGCCAGGTGGCACACCGCACGAAGCGCTGGTGGTGCAGGCCACCTCGAACGACGGGACGAACCAGCCGTACAACCTTGGCGCGCTGACGTTCGGGCTGGTGGTCGGGGACTTCGCGGACCTCGGCTATCCGGTCGTGATCGCCGGCGCCTACCGGCGGCTGGGCGTGTTCCGGGCCGACACGTTGCAGCTCGTGCGCAACGGTGGCGTGCCGTTGACGATGGAACTCCCCTGGGACCTGACCGAGCCGCGGCACCTGCTGCTGGCGGACATCGATGGCAACGCGCCGGGGAACGAGGTCGCCTTCACGACCTTGCACGGACGGATCGCGGTGGTCGGCCGGGATGGATGGGGTGCGCTCGCGCTCCGGGCGCAGCACAGTGAAGGCGGTGTGGTGAACCTGTGCGATGGACCAGGAGCGATCACCGGCACCCAGTACCAACGTGGGCTCTACCTGCTCTCCGACCGCGGGCACATGGCACGGGTCGAGTTCAGGCCCGCGACCTTCGGCCAGGAGATGCACATGGGCCGGCTCACTGCGGCTTCGGCGCTGCAATACGGCGCGGGGCGGGACGTCGTGCGGATCGACAAGACCGGCCCGCTGCAGGGCAAGGCGGCGGCCCTCTTCTACCCGCATCCGGCGGGCCTGGGTGCGATCCGGATCTTCGACATGACGACCAGCACGGGGACGCTCACGAACCCCACGCTGCGGTTGGCCGAGCTCGGCAACCTGAACCTGCTGACCGACGAGGGCGACACCGTGGCCATGCCGCCGATCCCCGCTTCCGTCGGGGATCCCGAACCAGTCCTGGCGCTGGCCTCTGCAGCGACGGGGGCGGTGCTTTCGCACTTCGTGGTGATGGGTGGGGACCACCTCGTGGTGCTGGACACGAACGGCAACTGTGTCGGCTACAAGCGGGTCATCGACGCCTTGGACAGTTGCTTCTGGCCGGGGATCGGAATGTCTGCGCTGGTGACCGGCGACTTCGATCCAGCCGTGAACGGGGACGAAGTCGTCGTGTCGACCTGTGCGGGCCGGATGCTGATGTTCCGGATGTCGGAGTTGTTGACGGGTGCCGTGGACACGACGCTCTGGCTGACCTTCGGCAGCACGACCACTCAGCAGCCGGAAGCGTTCACGGCTGCGGGCACCGGGATCACCTACACGCACCGGATGAACACGATGCTGTCGGCGACCTGGGCGCTGCAGCCATCGGCAGGCGGTGTGTTGCAGGCGATCGACCAGGCCGGGGCCTGGTGGACGGTCGATGCGCAGACCGGGGCGCCGATCTTCCAGCGGCAGGTGGCGGTGATCGGGAGGGAGATGGTGGGGTTGGCGTATGACGGGGGGATGGTGCTGCCGGGGCAACAGCAAGGTGGAGGTTTCCAGCACACCAAGTGGGACGTGATCCCACAATCGGCATCGGACGCCTTGCTCCAGACGCAGCCCTATGTGATCAAGAACACCGCGACCGACCTATGGGCGCTCGCTGACGGCAACCCAGCCCCTCCGGTGAATCCAGCGCCCTACCTCACCTCGATCGCGGCGAAGCACTGGGTGATGCCCTTCGGAGGGGGGCTGTGGTTCCATCCGAGCAACGGCACCCGGCTGGCCGCCTGGTGGTCGGATCGGGAGTACCCGAATCTCGTCCAAGGGTTGAAGTACGACAGTGCCTTCAACCCTGTGACTACGACACACTGGAACACGTCCAGCTTCAACACCACGATCGGCCAGCGACCCACGAGCTGGATCTCGCTGCGCGCCGAAGGGTACACCGCCGTTGGGCGCGCGCAGGCGCTCGCGATCGGGGCCCTGACCAGCGATTCGGGAAAGCCCTACGTCGTGGTGTCCACCTACGGCGGCCGGGTCGTCGTCATCGATGGCGACAATGGCACGCTGCTGGCACAGTCGGAGGACTTCGGCGTCGGCGGCTGCGCGCTCGCACTCGCGGACCTGGACGGGATTCCGGGGCAGGAGATCGTGGTGGCACCGCTCTACTCCCCGACGGACCAGAATGCGAACCTCGTGCAGTGCCACCTGCGCGTGCTCAAGTTCACCGGCAACCTGAGCCTCCTCTCGAACCCGGTTCCCCTCGGCTTGTCCACGAACGCGAACGCTCCCGGCGTCGGAGCCTGCGGCATCGCGATCGCAGAGCTGGACGCGAGCAGTCCGGGCAAGGAGATCCTCGTCGGCACACTGAACGGCGAGCTGCTGGTGTTCTCGCAGGCGCAGGGGGTGATCAACCCCACACCCGTGTTCTGCACGGTCCTCGACGGCGCGGTGGGTGCGTTCAACTCGATCGTCGTGGAGGATCTGCATCCCCTTGAGGGCAAGCCGGAAGTCTACGTCGCCACCTCGCGTGGGATCGTCAAGTTCACTTTGCCATGACCCGTTCGTTCCTTCGCGGAGACACACTCATGAACCATCGCCTGCTTGCGGTGACGTTGTTGCTTGCTGGCCAAGTATTCGGGCAGCGGTACTGGATCGTGGACAGTGTGAACCCGGTCGGAGCAGACTTCACAGACCTTCCGCCCGCTATCGCGGCCGCGGCCCATGGGGACACGATCCTGATCAGAGCCAGCTACGGGCTGTCCGGCGCCGACATCAACAAGGCAGTGAACATCGCCCAGCTTGGACCAGGTCAAGGTCTCGGGCTACTTGGTGATCTCAAGATCCATGGGATTCCGTCAGGCATGCGCTGCTCGTTGCTGGGGACCGGCTCGGCTCTGATCAGCAGGCGCGTCTCGATCGACATCTACGACAACCAGGGCAGTGTCGTGCTCGACCGCATGACCGCCGACGTACGGCGGATCAGCAACTCCGCCCACGTCGTGATCCGGGTCGGGACCTCGAGCGCCATCGAGATCACGAATAGCAACGTCGCTCTTCACCTCACGAATGTGTACGGAAACAGGTCCATTGGCCTCCCGATGGCGATCAAGCTGACGAACTCCATCCTGTGCCTGAATGAATGCACCATCTGGGGGTCCGACGCCAACTGGACGCCCTATCCGCTCTGCCAGGTCATCGATCCGCCTGCCCCGGGCATCGTTGCCGTGGCGAGCAACGTCTATGTCACCGGCAGCGCAAGCCCTATCGGAGGATTTCTCCGCGATCTCGTCACTGGCTGCGGGTTCAATGAGAACGCGCCCGGGTTCGTGACGACCGGAGGCACCATCACGGTCGACTCCAAGACGATTCCACCCATCGTGACGGGAACGGCCACGGTCCGCACCCAGTACTTCCCGGCGCTGAACCTCGAGGAGTTCCCGTTCGCCGATGCGCGATCCGTGAAGCTGACCACGCCCGGTCCCACTGGCAGCCTGGTCGCAATCCTCGCGAGCGTGCCGATGCCGCCCGTGGACACGGGGATCGGCCTGCTCTGGCTCGACCCGGCCTGTCTGCTGACGCTTGCGGTCGGCCAGATCGATGCGAGCGGCAAGTACAGCCTCGCGACCACGCTCGGCCCCAACATCCCGCCGGGCTTCCCGGTGATGTTCCAGTCGGTCGTTCTCACGCCAAAGCCGGAGATCGTCCTGTCGTCCCCGACCGTGCGCATGGCACTGGGGACTGGCAAGAAGCCATAGCGGTGGATCGAAGCAAGCTGACCTGTCCCCATCTGCGGCCCCGACGCAAGCCGTCCGGTCCTCGCGGCGCGTCTACCGCCGCGCGCCCACGTACTTGCTGATCGTCTCCAGCAGCGACACGCGGTCGATCGGCTTGGTCGCGAAGTCGTCGCAGCCGGCGTCGAGGCACTTCTCGCGCTCGCCGGCCATCGCGTTCGCGGTCAGGGCGACGATCGGCCGCGCGTAGCCGGCTTCGCGCAGCTTGCGCGTCGCGGCGTAGCCGTCGAACACCGGCATCACGATGTCCATCAGCACGAGGTCGAAGGGCGTCCCCGCCGCGGCCGCGGCCAGCGCCTGCGTGCATGCCTGCGCGCCGTCGGCTGCGACCACGACCTCCGCACCCGCCCGCCGCAACAGGTGGCCGATCAGGCGCTGGTTGTCGGGTCCGTCCTCCGCGAGCAGCACGCGGCCGCCGAGCTGGGGGCCGGTCGCGGAGGCTGCCGCTGCCTGCATGCGGTGCTGCGCGCACTCCTCGCGGCTGCGCATCGCCGCCTGCTCGAGCGCGCCGGCCGCGATCCGCAGCGTGAACCGGCTGCCGTGCCCGAGCGCGCTCGCGACCGCGATCTCGCCACCGAGTAGCTGGGCGAAGCGCTTGCTGATCACCAGGCCGAGGCCGGTGCCGCCGAAGCGGCGGGTCGTCGACTCGTCGGCCTGGGCGAAGGGCTGGAACAGGCGCGCGAGCTGCTCCGCGCTCATGCCGACCCCGGTGTCGATCACGTCGAAGCGCAACCGCGGACCTGCTTCCCGTTCCTCGAGGCCCACCTTGAGCGTGACACTGCCGCTCTCGGTGAACTTGATCGCGTTGCCGACGAGGTTCAGCAGCACCTGGCGCAGCCGGTTCGGATCGGTCTCGATGCGCATCGGCAGCGCGGTGTCGTAGAGGACGTGGAACTGCAGCCCACGGTCGCGGGCGCGCCCACGCATCAGGCTGTCGACGTCGGCCACGAGGTCGCAGGGATCGGCCGCCAGCTTCTGGATGCTCATCCGCCCGGCTTCGATCTTCGAGAGGTCGAGGATGTCGTTGAGCAGCGCGAGCAGGTGGTTGCCGTTGCGCACGATGGTGTCGAGGAACTCGCGGCGCTCCGCCTCCCCGACCTTGGGATCACGCAACAGGTCCGCGTAGCCGAGGATCGCGGTCATCGGCGTGCGGATCTCGTGGCTCATGTTCGCGAGGAAGGTGCTCTTCGCCTCGCTCGCCGCGGCGAGGCGCTCGTTCGCGAGTTGCAGGTCGGCCTCGAACTCCTTGCGCGCGGTCACGTCGATCAGCGTTCCGAGCGTGCCGGTCAGCCCCGCGTCGCCATGCATCACGCGCGCGTGCAGCTCCACCCAGCGGTCGCTGCCGTCGATCCGCGACACGCGCAGCTCGGTGCGCAGCTGCTCCTGCTGGCCGCTGAGCAACGGGGCGAGCGGGTTCCCGTGCCGCAGATCGTCCGCCCACAGGAACTCGGCGAGCGGCCGTCCGAGGCAGTACTCGATCTCGTGCCCGGTCAACTCGGTCCAGGCCGGGTTCAGCAGCGACCAGGCGCCTTCGGCGTCGGTCTGGAACACGACCTCGCGCACGCTCTCGACGAGGGTCCGGTACTGCGCCTGCAGCTGGTGCAGGATCTGCTCGATCCGGCGTTGTTCGGTGACGTCGGTCAGTGTTGCGAGCACACCGAGCACCGCGCAGTCTGCGTCCAGCCAGGGCCGCGCATGCATCTCGACCCAACGCCAGGAATCGTCCCAGGTCCTGACCCGGAACTGGTGGCGGGCGCCGCCCCGCTGCCTGGCGTGCATCCGGGTCACGACCTGCGCGAGGTGACCGCGGTCGTCCGCATGCACGAAGTCGTGGAACGGGCAGTCGACGGACTCTGCAGCCATGTGCCCGGTGATCTCGGTCCAGGCCTCGCTGACGAACCGGCACTGCCCGGTGACGTCGATGGCGACGACCGCGTCGCCGAGGCCGGCCACGACGGACTCCAGCCGGATCTCACCCTTGGAGACCGGTGGCGACACTGCGGCCTTCTTCCGCCTTCGCTGACCCATGGACTCTGCACCCTGGTCCGAGCGCCGTGAATCACGACGCCCCGGACCGTACGTGTGGTGTTTCGACACATCGCGCGCGCGGGTTGAGCACGTGAGCGCACGCCGGGACCACGCGCGACGACCGCGGCGCGATCCACCGGTGCCAGCGTGGCGTCGCGCTCAGCCCAGCCAGAACACACCGAAGCCGACGGTGGCCAGGGACACCGGCAGGCCGACCCGCAGGTAGGCGAAGAAGCCGATGCGGACACCTTCGGCGGCGGCCTTCTCGGCGACGATCAGGTTCGCGACCGAGGCGATCAACGTGAAGTTGCCCGCCAGCGTGGCCGCGAGCGCGAGCACGAGCCACAGCGATTCGCTGCCGCCGAGCTGCTCGACCAGCGGCGCGAGCAGGATCACCGCCGGTACGTTCGAGACCAGGTTCGAGAGTCCTGCCGCGACCGCGGCGAGCGCAGCGTGGCCGGAAACCCCACCATCGCTCAGCCAGGGCCGGGCGTGCGCAAGCATGCCTTCGAGGTAGCCCGCCTTCTGGAAGCCGCCCATCACGACGAAGAGTCCCGCGAAGAACAGCAGGATCGACCAATCGACCCGCTGCCATACTTCGCGCGTGTGGACCCGGCCGGTCAGCAGGCAGAACACGCCGCCGAGCAACGCGGCCTGCGGATAGAAGCGGTCGCGCAGCACGAAGAGTCCGAGTGTCAGTGCCAGGCCAAAGAGGGCCTTCGTGCCGAGCACGCGGTCGAAGGGCCGCAGCGGCACGCTTTCCGGGGCCAGCGGTCGCGTGGCAAGGTCCTTGCGGTAGACCCATGCCAGCACCGCGTAGTCGAGCAGGAGACCGAACAGCACCGGTACGGCCATCACGGCCATGAAGTGCGCGAAGCCGATCCCGGAGCGCACGCCGAGGAACATGTTCTGCGGGTTGCCGGTCACGGTCAGCGCCGAGCCGATGTTCGCGGCGGTCGCGAGGCCGAGCAGGTAGGGCAGCGGCGCCAGGCCGGCCGTCCGGGTCGCGCGCAGCAGGATCGGCGTGAAGAGCAGGCAGATCGTGTCGTTGACGCAGAACGCCGCGAGCCCGGCACTCGTGACCAGCGTCCAGGCCAGGAGGCCGCGCGGGGTGCGGCCGACGCGCAGCAGCCAGCGCGCGGCCAGCTCGAAGAACCCCGCGAGCTCGAGGTAGGCGACCGTGATCATCGTGCCCAGCAGGAAGGCGATCACCGGCCAGTCGACGTAGTGGATCGCCTCTTCGAGCGTGAAGAGACCGACCGCGAGCAGCGCGATCGCGCCCGCGAGCGCCGCCGCCGGACGGTCGATCCGCAGGAACGGGACGCGGGTCGCCGCGACGCACGCGTAGGTCGCGAGGAAGATCGGCAGCAGCACCGCGTCCCCGGGCAAGCTCAGCGCCCTCCGAGCCGCTGCAGCGCCTGCTGGTAACGGGCCTGCACGGCCGGGTCCTTCTGCGCGTAGTCGACGGTCTCGACCAGCAGGCGCTTGAACTCCGCGTCGCGCGCGACGAGCGGCTCCTTCTCGATCACCTCGAGCACGAGCTCGGCCGCGCCCGGCACGAGCGGCTCCTGCAGCATGTGCCAGGTCGCGCGCAGCCACTGGTAGGCGAGGTCGTCCTTGTGCGACGGCAGATGGCGCGCGATGTGCTGGCCGTACCAGCTCTCCGGCCCGGTCTGCGAGTAGAGAGCACTGATCATGCCAGTCGCCTGCGCGGTGTAGAGCTCGCGCCGCAGCGCCACGAAGTCCGGTCCGGGCTCGCCGCGCAACAGCAGCGGCAGCACGGCGACGAGCAGCAGCAGCAGGCCGGCCGCCACGAGGCCACGCCGGCGCCCGGCTGCGGCCTGCCGCGGCTGCAGTTCGCCCGCCGCGAGGAGCCGCGTGTTGGCGATGCACTCGTCGAGCACGCGGTAGACCTTGACCTCGCCCGGGATGCCCTTGAACACGCGCGCGCCGACCTCGAGGGCCTGCACCTCGTTCCGGTTCATCGCCAGGAACGTCGACTCGGTCAGCCAGATCTGGCCCGGTTCGCCGACCGCCTGCAGCCGGGCCGCGAGATTCACGGGCTCACCGAACACGTCGCCGCGCGCATCGCGCGTGACCTCGCCGGTGGTGACCGCGATGCGCACCGCGAGGCCTGCCGCGTGCGCATCCGCGGCTGCGAGGCGCTTCTGCACCTGCGCGGCCGCGAGCACGGCCTGGGTCGGGCTCGCGAACGTGACCAGGAACGCGTCCCCCATCGACTTGACGACTTCGCCGCCGAACGCCGCGTAGATCGGCAGCAGCAGCTCGCGGTGCCGCGTGAGCTCGGCCGCGATCTGCGCGCGCGAGCTCTGCGCCTGGCGCGCGGTGTAGCCCTGCAGATCGCTGATCAGCACCGTCAGGATGCGGCTCTCCATCTCATTTCCTCGCGAGTGCCGGCAGCCAGGTCGACAGCCACGGCACGTAGGTGATCACGAGCACGCCGACGCCCAGCACGACGATCATCGGCACGGCGGCGCGGTAGACGAGCGGCAGCGGCTTGCCGAAGCGGTAGCTCGCGAGGAAGAGGTTCATGCCGACCGGTGGGGTCAGGTAGCCGAGCTCCAGGTTCGCGAGCACGACGATCCCGAGGTGCACGGGATCGAGGCCGAAGGCCACACCGAGCGGCAGGATCAGCGGCACGACCAGGATGATCGCCGAGAACACGTCCATCAGGCAGCCGACCACCAGCAGCAGCAGGTTCAGACCCAGCAGGAAGGTCCAGGGAGTGTGGAAGCGCTGTTGCACGAACTCGACGATCGCCGCGGGCACTTCCTGGTCGACGAGCCAGTGGGTCAGCATGTTGGCGACGCCGAGGATCAGCAGCACGCCACCGATCAGCAAGCCGCATTCGGCGATCACGCGCGGCAGGCGGCGGATCAGGCTCCACCGCGGCTCGTGGACCAGGGCGACGATCAGCGCGTAGAGCGCGGTCATCGCCGCCGCTTCGACCGGTTTCGCGAAGCCGCCGAAGAGCCCGACCAGGGCCACGGCCGGCAGCAGGATCTCGAGCCAGGCAGCGGCGATCGCGGCCGCCGCCGCGCGCGGACGGAAGCCGGGCGCGTCCGCCGCCCGCTTCGGTTCGTGCCAGGCGCCCCAGAGCGCGGTGATGATCACGAGCAGCACTCCGGGCAGCACGCCACCGAGGAACATCTGCTCGAGCGGGATCTGGGCCACCAGCGCGTAGAGGATCAGCGGCAGGCACGGCGGGAAGAGCAGCCCGAGCGAACCCGCGCCGGTCAGCAGCCCGAGCGCGGTCTTCTCGCGGTAGCCGGCCTGCAAGAGCACCGGCATCAGCAGCCCCCCGACCGCGAGGATCGTCACGCCCGAGGCCCCGGTGAAGGTCGTGAAGAACGCGCACGCGAGCGCGGTCACGATCGCGGTGCCGCCGCGGAACGGCCCGACCAGGGCCTGGAAGAGCCGCACGATCCGCGGCGCCGAACCGCCTTCGGCCAGGAAGTAGCCGGCGAGCGTGAAGAGCGGCAGCGACGGCAGGTCCGAGCGCGACACGAGCGCGTAGTGATCGACCGCGACCTGGGCGATCACGCCATCCTCGGTCGCTCCCCAGAAGAGCAGCATGGCCGCGCCACCGATCGTCGCGAAGAGCGGCGTACCGAGGAGCGTCGCGAACCCGAGCAGCACCAGCATCGGGGTCAGCAGCTGCGCGGCGGGCCACGGCGCCTGCCAGCACAAGGCACTCAGGCCGACCGTGAGCACGAGGCAGGCCAGGCGCGCGGCGAGCGTGCCGCCGGCGTGCCAGACCAGACGCAGCGCGAGCAGCGCGAAGCCGGTCGGCAGCAGCGCCTGCACCACGGCGAGCGGCAGCCCGTAGACGAGGGTCTTGGCCGGATCGGCGACCGCGCGCACCCACAGCACGCCGGCGACCGTCAACCAGAACGCGACCCCGGCCGCGACCGCGTGCGCGAACACGCGGGCGAGCGCGCGCGCGCGGCCACGCACGAAATGCTGCAAGGTCGAGAGCGCGAGCAGGCGGCCTTCGCGGGCGGCGACGACACCGCCGAACATGCCGACGCAGAGCGTCAGGTGCTGCACGAGCGCGGTGTTCCCCGAGATGCCGACGTGCCAGACCGTGCGCAGCAGGCTCTCGGCGAGCGGCAGGAGCAGCATCGCGAGCAGCACCAGGGCGAGCAGCGCGTTCTCCGTCGCGTGCAACCAGGCGACCGCGCGCGGCAACGGTGGGGTCGAAGCCTCGTTGCGCGGCAACTCGCTCACTTGCCGCTGCTGCCCTGCTTGCGGCACTCGGCGAGGATCTGCTGCACTTCGTCGAACACGTCGGCGGGCACGATCTTCCCGCGGATCTCGGGCCAGAGCCCGGCGGCCATCTGCGTCCACTCGTCGAGCTCGCCGGCTGCTGGCTTCGTGACCACGAGACCGTGCTTGCCGACCATGGCCTGCACCGAGTCTACGTTTTCCTGGCGGCTCTTCGCGGTGATCTTGTTCCCGTACTCGGCCGCGATCCGACGCAGGTCGCTTCGCGTCGCCTCCGGGATCGAGTCCCAGCGCTGCCTGGTCACGACCATCGCTCCGACGAGCGGCGCCCAGTCGATCTCGAGCATGTACTTGGCCTCGGCGTAGTACTGGTGGCCGAGCGCGAGGAAAGGCACGGCGGCGACCGCGTCGAGCATGCCGGTCGCGAGCGCGCCCTTCGTGTCGGCCGGCTCGAGCGGGATCGGGTCGTAGCCGTGCTTCTTCATCAGGTCGTACTGCGCCGTGTCGCCGGCCCAGTTGAAGAGCTTCTGCCGCTTCAGGTCGGCCGGAGTGCGGATCGGCTTGCGCGAGAAGAAGCGCAGCCAGCCGGCGTCCGACCAGAAGAGCACGACGAAGCCCTTCGCCTCGAGGCGCCGTTCCAGCGCGGTGGCGAGCTTCTGTTTGACCTGATCGAGTTCGTCGAGCGAACGCAGCATCATCGGCAGGTACTGCAGACCAGCCGCCTTCGGCTCGATCTGCGTGAGGCCGACGATCGAGATCAGGCCGGCCTGCAGTCCGCCGAGCCGCATCTTGTCGACCATCGCGCCCTCACCTTCGTGGTAGTCGGCGAGGATCGTGAGCTTCGCGCCGCCGCCTGCGGCCTTGGCGAAGGACTCCTTCATCTCCTCGAGCAGCTGGTACTGGGCGCCACCTTTGGGCAGCAGGGTCGCGAGCTTGAGGCCCGGCGCCTTCTGCGCCGCGAGCGGCAAGGCCAGACAGAGGGCAATACACAGGGGTCGGAGCATGGTTCGCATTCAGTCCACGAAGAGATCGTCGATGCGGCCGAGCAGCCAGCGGGCGCGGCGCTGGGCGAGGATGTTTTGCAGACGCCATGTCGGCACGGCATCCGGATCGACCTGGAGCGCCAGGTTCAGCAACGCCTGGAACTCGGCCTTGTCGCCACGTCCGAGCGCGACGTTCTCGGCCAGCGCGAGGTGGTGGGCCGCCAGCTTGCCGCCGGCCAGCCGGTTCGCCTCGGCGTAGTGCTGGCGGGCGCGGGGGACCGGATCGCCTTGCGTGGTCTTCCGGCTCATCTCGTAGCTGATCAGGAAACCGTGGATCGCGCCGCGGTCATGGTCGGCGCGCAGTTCGAGGGCCCGATCGATCAGGGCCTCGACGCTCGGCTGGTCGGCGACCAGGCTCGGGTCGTCCTTCGCCTCGCTGATCAGCAGGCCCCAGGACGCAGCCGTCCAGTAGAGCAGCGCGACGTCCGCCGGCGCATCGATGCGCCACACCGCCCGCCGCGGATCCCGCGCGAATTCGCCGCGGAACCCCGGATGGTCGACTTCGAGGGCGCGCATGCCATAGTCGCGGCCGCGGCGCAGGTGATTCCTGACCCGCGCGCGTAGGGCGCGCGCCGCCGCAAGGTCATGGTCGGCCAGCTCGTCGGCCCGCTGACGCAGGAAGCCGTACGCGTACTGCGTGAAGCTCGCACTCGCCGTCAACAGCAGATCGCGGTGTTCCGGTGTCTCGGCGAGCACCGCTTCGATCAGCTTGAGGCTGAACGGAGCCGCCTCGGCGACGAGTTCCGGGTCGTCGTCGGAACCGAAGGTGTCACTCGTGGCCGAGAGCGCGTCAGCGACCTGGTTCAGCGCGAACTTGCGGATCGAGCAGCCCGCGAGCAGCGTGAAGGTCGCGAGCAGCAACACATGCCTGGGTTTCATGCCGGGAAGAGCAGAGACGATCCGGGGTGCAGCCGCCGAAGGCAAGCCAGCGTCAGCGCACGAGCAGGAGCTGCAGCTCGGGTGAAACCACGCAGCCCAGCGGCGCATGGCCGTCGGGCACCAGCTCGAGTCGCGTGACGGTCGCCGGCACCGCCAGCAGCAGCTTGCCATGGCGGTCGGTGCGCAGGCTCGCGGACGGCAGGCCGGCACCGATGCGGACACCGACGGTCTGCTCGCCGAACGCGGCACCGTCCAGGGTCTGCAAGCGCACGCGCACGCGGCCGGGTGGCGGCACCAGGCGCAGCGGGTCGAGCCGCCGGTCGGACGTGCCACGCACGTCGCGGACCTCGGCGAGCACCCACCCCCCGCGCTGCGCGCGGATCTGCACGTGGACCGGTTCTTCTGGCGGCAGGCCTTCGAAGCGCAAGGGTCCCGACCCGAGCAGCTCGAAGCTCCCAAGGTGCCGGCCGCGCGAGTCCTCGGCCTGCAGGTAGAGCAGGTTCTCCCCTGCCTCGTGCGCGGCGTCGACCCAGGATGGATCGAGCTCGACGCGGCCCGTGAGCGTGCGGCCTGCGCCCAGCCGGATCTCCAGATCCTGCAGTTCGGCGACCGTGCCGCTGCGGGTCTGGCCGATCTGGCCCCTGGCAGAAACCGAGAGCATCAGGGTGCCCGCCGCCGGCCAGCCGAGCAGGACGAAGCGTTGGCCTTCCATCCGCGTGAGCACGCGGATCGGCGTGTAGCCCTTGCCGCTCGCGAACTGGCCCAGGCTCAACGATGGCTTCGCGACCGGGCGGCCGGCGGCGTCCATGACCCGACCCGAGGCGAGGCACGTGAGCTCGGGATCGGCGACGAGCACGATCGTGCCGAGGTCGTTCGGCACTGCGCCCGAGAGCGGGAAGGACGGCGCGGCCCGGCCGCGCTCCGCGCGCAGCCGGACCGTGTCGAGCGCCAGCGCAAACTCGTAGCTCCAGCTCCAGCCTGGGGCCGGGGCACCACGCTGGCGGAACGCGAAGCGGCCGTCGGCATCGGTCTTCATCCAGGCGCCGTGGCGGCCCGGTTCGGCGGAGCCGTCGTGGCGCGAGACCAGGGTCTGTTCGACCTGCTGCGACGCCACCGGCTCGCCACCAGCCCGCACGAGGCGGCCGGTCAACAAGGGCACCGGCTGCACGCGCAGGCGCACGACGCAGCCCGAACCGTCGGCGGGCAGGCGATGCTGGCTCGGCGGCCCGGGGGTCGCCGCACTGCCGTCGGAGATCTCGGCCGCGATCGAGAACGGCATGCCGGCCGGGAACTCGTCGATCTCGACCCGCCCCGTGCTCGTGTGCCACCACTTGTGCTCGGAGCCCGAGTCCCCCGCATCACGGTCCTTGCGCTCCCAGCGCACGATCACCGCGGCCGGGACGGTGCAGAGCTCGCCGGCCGCGTCGCAGACCTCGACGCAGAGCCCGCGGCGCGCGGGGCGGCTTTGTGGCCCCGGTTCCTGCGCGCTGCGCTCGGGCAGCGGCGAGGCCGGCAGCAGGGGCGCAGGCCCTGGTGGTGCCGGACGGGAAGCGGGCAGCGGCGCGACCTCGGCCGGGGGCTGTGCGCGCGCGAGCCACCAGGCTCCCGCGCTCCCGCAGAGCAGCGTCACGACCAGCAGCGCCCGGCGCACGGAAACCTGGAGGCTCAGCGGATCGCGGCGGCGACGCGGTCGCGCAGCGTCTCGGCGCCGAGGTCCAGCACCTCGAGGGTCTTGGCGTCCCGGTAGTGGCGCTCGACGTGGTACTCGACCACGTAGCCGTAGCCGCCGTGCACCTGGATGCCCTCGTCCCCGGCGAGCACCGCGGCCTCGCAGGCCTCGAGCTTCGCGAGCATCGCCGGCAGGCCGGCGTCGGCGCCCGCGTCTGCGATCCGCGCCGCGTGGTAGGTCAGATGGCGCGCCGACTCGGCCTTGCGCCGCATCTCGGCGAGCTTGTGCGCGACCGCGGGCTGCGCGAGCAGGGGCTTGCCGAACGCGATCCGCTCACCGGCATGACGCCTGGTCGCGTCGATCGACGCGAACGCGGTGCCCACGGCGATCGCCGCCCCGCCGATCATCGCGGCGAGCTGGGCCCGCGCGATCGCCGCGTCGGCGTCCACACCGGTCGCGACCGTCGTCGCCGGCGTCTTCGTGAACACGACCGCCGCCGGCGCCGAGGCGCGGAACCCGAGCGCGTGCAGCGCGGTGCGCTGCGCGGCCGCACCCGGCACGAGACAGAGCACCTTGCCAGCCGCAGTGCTCGCGACCACGACGAGGGTCTCCGCCACGGCCCCGGCGCTCACGAGCGCCGCGCGCCCGCTGAGGGTGCAGCCACCGCCCTGGATCTCGGCCTGGATGCCGAACTCGGGGCCGACGTAGGCCGCGAGCCTGCTGCCGGCGGTGATCTCGTCGAGCGTGGCGCGGGCCGACTCGAGGCCTTCGAGCGCCTTGCCGCAGAGCCCGGCCTGCGAGAGCAGGAGCCGGGCCGTCGAGCCGCAGCCCTTGGCCAGGGCCTCGAGCGCGACCGCGAAGGTCAGCATGCCGAGACCTGCGCCGCCGCTCGCTTCGGCGATCGGCAGGCCGAGCAGGCCGAGCTCCGCGAGCTTCGTGAAGTTCTCCCGCACGAACTCGCCGTGCTCGTCGTGGTGCAAGGCCTTCGGGGCCGCGTCGGATTCGACGAATCCGGCCACGGTGTCGCGGATCATCGACTGCTCGTCGGAGAGCTCGAAGTTGTGCGTGATGGTCATGGGAGTCTCAACGGCCGCCCTGCCACAGGTAGAGCAGGCGCGGACCAGATGTGGAGTGCAGCAGGTGCGCGAGCGATTGTTCGAGGGTCGGTTTCGGCGTCGCGCGTACGCCGAAGAGCAGCTCGCCGAGGTTCGGGCGGCGGCGCAGCTCGACGATCTGGACCCGCTCTGCCTTGATCTGTTCGCGGAGCGCGGTCACCGCCTGTTCGACGTCCACGATGTCGTCCACGAGGCCGGCCTGCTTCGCCTGGTTCGCCGAGTAGATGCGGCCGTCGGCGAGTCTCTCGACCTGGTCGCGGTCCAGTGCGGGCCGGCCCATGGCGACGACATCGACGAACCGGGTGTACATCTCGTCGACGATCGTGCGCAGCAGCCGGGTCTCGTCCTCGCGCGGCGCCCGCATGGGCGACAGCAGGTCCTTGTACGGTGTCTTGGCGGAGACGATCGTGACCTGCTCGACTCCGAGCTTCTTCGCGGCCTCGGCGAAGTTGTAGCCGGACATGATCACGCCGATGCTGCCGGTCGTGCTGGTCGGCCGCGCGAGGATGCGGTCACACGCCGACGCGACGTAGTAGCCGCCGGAGGCCGCGAGGTCGCCGAAGAGCGCCCACACCGGGATCCGCGTCTCCTGCTTGAACTCGCGCACGAGCCGCCAGATCTCGTCCGAATCGGTCACTCCGCCGCCGGGCGAGTCGATGTCGAGCAGCACCGCCGCGATCGTCGGCTTCTCGCGCCGGGCCGTGCGCAACGCCCGGCGGACCTGGCTGACCGTACCGCCGGCCGCCCCGAGCAGCGGCGTGCGCTCCTCGGCGATCGCGCCCTCGATCGGGAGCCGCAGGATGCGGACCTTGGCCTTCGGGTCGCCGCCGGTCGCGACGAGGTCGTAGAGCGAGTCGCCGTCGTCGACGACCGAGGTGCCGAAGGTCGCATTGGCGGCGCCGCTGACGGCCCCGACGACGAGGAGCAGCACGTTCAGCGCGCCCGAGAGCAGCAGGAGCAGCAGCAGGAAGATCGCGACGTAGAACGAGACCGAGCGGCTCTGCGGCTCCTTGTAGTAGACCGGAGACTGCGGCTGCTGCTGGGGTGGCGGCGGTGGCGTGTTGGACGTCATCCGGGATTCCTCAACCCCCGAGCACGGCGCGGGCCGTCACGAGGCGCTGGATGTCGGTCGCGCCCTCGTAGATCTCGGTGATGCGCGCATCCCGGAGCAGCCGTTCGGCGTCGTTCAGTCCCGAGGCGCCGTCGGCGCCGAGGATCGAGACGGCTGCGCGCGCGGCCCGGTTCGAGAGGCGCGAAGCCGCGAGCTTGGCCATCGCGGCTTCCTTGCTGCAGCGCTGGCCCTGGTCGCGAAGCACCGCAGCGCGCCAGGTCAGGAAGCGGAACGCGTCGAGCTCCGCCTCGATGTCGGCGAGCTGGTACTGGGCGGCCTGCGAGCCGCCGGTCGGCTTGCCCTTCTCGTCGACGATCCGGTTCAGGTGGTCGCGGATCAGGTCACGGCAGGCGCGGGTGATCCCGAGCGACTGGGAGGCGATGCCGAGGCGGCCGCCGTCCAGCGTGTCGAGCGCGATCGCGAAGCCCTGACCCTCCTGCCCGAGCAGGTTGTTGAGCGGGACCTTGACGTTCTCGAGCGTGATCTCGGTCGTCGGCGAACCCTTCAGGCCCAGCTTGCGCTCCTTCTTGCCGACGCCCACGCCCGGAAAGTCCTTCTCGACCAGGAACGCGGAGATGCCCTTGCTGCGATCCGCACTCGTGCGCGCGAACACGATGAAGAAATGCGCCTCGCTGCCGGTCGTGATCCACAGCTTCGGACCGTTCAGCAGGTAGTGGTCCGCCTGCTTCTTCGCCTCGCAGCGCAGCGCCGCGACGTCGGAACCGGCGCCCGCCTCGGACAGGCAGTAGGCCCCGAGCCACTCGCCGGTCACCAGCTTCGGGAAGTAGCGGCGCTTCTGCTCCTCGGTCCCCCACTTCGCGAGCGGCGAGCAGGCGAGCGAGTTGTGCACCGACACGGTGACGCCCGTGCTCGCGCAGGCGGCGTTGATCTCCTCGAGCATCACGCATCCGGCGAGGTTGCCGAGCTCGCTGCCACCATGGGCCTTCGGCACGGTGATCCGCAGCAGGCCGAGCTTGGCCGCCTTCTGCACGGCCTCGCGCGGGAACACGACCGCGAGGTCGCAGCGCGCCGCGAGCGGCTTGACCTCGGTCTGCGCGAACTCCCGCGCGAGCTTCTGGAACTCGATCAGCTCGGGCGAGAGCACGAAGTCACAGACGTGGCCCTTCTTGGACGTGGCGGTCTCGGTTGCGGTCATGTCACTTGCCCTGCGCGTAGTCGTAGAAACCCTTGCCGGTCTTCTTGCCGAGATGGCCCGCGGCGACCAGGCGGCGCAGCAGCGGGCAAGCCCGATACTTGGGATCGCCGAAGCCGTCGTAGAGCACGTCGAGGATCGACACGCAGACGTCGAGTCCGATGAAATCGGCGAGCGTCAGCGGCCCCATCGGGTGGTTCATCCCGAGCTTCATGATCTCGTCGATGCCCTCGCGGGTCGACACGCCTTCGAGCAGGCAATAGGCCGCCTCGTTGATCATCGGCATCAGCACGCGGTTGCTGATGAAGCCCGGGTAGTCCTGGGCCTCCACCGGCGTCTTGCCAAGGGCGCGCGCCCAGTCCATCACGGTCTGCGTGGTCGCCTGGCTCGTGTCCTGGCCGCGGATCACCTCGACGAGCTTCATCAGCGGCACCGGGTTCATGAAGTGCATGCCGACGACCTGGGTGCTGCGCCTGGTCGCGGCGGCGATCGTCGTGATCGAGATCGACGAGGTGTTGCTCGCGAGGATCGCGTGCTTCGCGGTGATCTGGTCGAGCTGGGCGAACACCTTCTGCTTGATCGCGAGGTTCTCGGTCACCGCCTCGACGACGAGATCAGCCTGGCTCGCGGCGTCCATCGCGGTCGAACCCTTGATCCGCGCCCGGATCTCCTGGGCCTGCGCCGCGGTCAAGGTCTCCTTCTTGACGAACCGCGCGAGCGAGCCGTCGATCGCCGCCAGGCCGCGGTTCACGAACTCGTCCTTCACGTCGATCAGCATCGTCGCGACGCCGCCCTGCGCAAACGTCTGCGCGATGCCGTTGCCCATCGTGCCGGCGCCGATCACGGCGACCATCTTGGGAAGCCCCATCACTTGATCATCTCCACAGCAAGGACGACGGCGTTGCCACCGCCGAGGCAGAGCCCTGCCAGGCCGCGGGCCTTGCCGCGGTCCTTCAGGGCATGGATCAGGGTCGTCAGGATGCGCGCACCCGAGCAGCCGATCGGGTGCCCGAGCGCCACCGCACCGCCGTGCACGTTCACGCGGGCCGGATCGATCTCGAGGACGCGCGTGAGGGCGACACCTTGCGCCGAGAACGCCTCGTTGAGCTCGATCAGGTCGAACTCGTGCGCGCGCATCCCGAGCAGCGTGCAGAGTTTCTTGACCGCCACCTCGGGTGCCATCATGACCCACTCGGGGGCCATCCCACCGGTCGCATAGCCGAGGATGCGCGCGAGCGGCTCGAGGCCGGCGCTCTTGGCGGCCGCCTCCTCCATGACCACGAGCGCGGCCGCACCGTCGTTGATCGTCGACGCGTTGCCGGCCGTGACCGTGCCGCCGTCCTTCTGGAACGCTGGCTTGAGCTTGCCGAGCGTCTCGAGGGTCGCGTCGGCGCGCGGCCCCTCGTCGGTCGCGATGCGGGTCACGTCACCCTTCTTCGACTTGATCTCGACCGGCAGGATCTCGGCCGTGAATTTGCCGGCCTTCTGCGCGGCCAGGGCCTTCGTGTGGCTGGCGAGCGCGAAGCGGTCCTGGTCCTCGCGCGTCACGCTGTACTTCGCGGCGACGAGCTCGGCGGTGTTGCCCATGTGGAAGTCGCGGTACACGTCCCAGAGGCCGTCGGCGATGATCGCGTCGAGCGCCTGCACGTGGCCGAGACGCGCGCCACCGCGCGCGTCCTTCAGCAGGTAGGGCGTGTTGCTCATCGACTCCATGCCGCCGGCCACGGCGCAGGTGAGATCGCCGGCCTTGATCGCCTGCGCCGCGAGCATCACGGCCTTGAGGCCGGAGCCGCAGACCTTGTTGATCGTCACCGCGCCGATCGCGTCGGGGAGCCCCGCGCCGCGCAGGGCCTGGCGCGCCGGGTTCTGGCCGAGCCCGGCCTGCAGCACGCAACCCATCAGCACCTCCTCGACCCGGTCGGCGGCGATCCCGGCGCGGCGGACGGCTTCCTTGACCACGAGGGCACCGAGCTGGGGCGCCGTGAACCCGGCGAGGCCGCCTTGGAACTTGCCGATCGCGGTACGGCACGCGGAGACGATGACGGGACGACCCATGCTCGGATGTATGTCAGGGAACGGGGAGGGGTACCGGCGCGACACCGGCGAAAAGGCAGGCGATGCTAAGGCTCACTCAACCGCCGCGGAAGGCGCGTCTTTCGTCCCGAAGCGCCCGAACGTGGCGATCGGCTGGCGCCCGGCGAACCCCGCCTCGAGCCCGTGCCAGTGCTCGACCGCGCCCTCGTCCAGGCACCAGCAGAGGTAGACGATGTCCTTGCCACGGCGCGCACGGAAGTCGAGCAGGCCGCGGAAGGGATCCTTGACCTCGACGCCGAGCGCGTCGAGCTCCTGATACAGCTCCTTGACCCGGCGGCGCGCGGCCGCGAAGCGCTCGAGGCTGTCGGTGGAGTCGGCGTGTTCGAGCGCCTTCCAGGCGGCCTGCATGCCGAGGGCCGCGATCCGCAGATCGGTCGCGATCGCGCGCACGAGCGGCAGCGAGCGGTTCGCGAGCTCGGGTGTGTAGAGGCGACGCATGCTCATGCCTCCTTGCTCTTGCCGGCCGCCGGGCAGAGCCCCCGCAGCGCGCAGCGGCCGCAGGCCGGCTTGCGGGCGTCGCACACCCTGCGGCCGTGCCAGATCAGGGCATGCGCGAACCAGATCCAGTCCGCCTGTGGGATGCGCGCGACCAGGTCGCGCTCGATCTTGACCGGGTCGGTTTCCTCCGAGAGGCCGAGCCGCTGCGCGAGACGCGCGACATGCGTGTCGACGACGATTCCCTCGGCGCGGCCGAACGCCGTGCCGAGGACCACGTTCGCGGTCTTGCGCGCGACGCCGGGCAGCGTCAGCAGTTCGGCCATCGTGCGCGGGACGGTGCCGCCGAAGCTGGAGACGATCGCGCGCGCCGCGCCCTGGATGTTCTTCGCCTTGTTGCGGAAGAACCCGGTGGAGCGGATCTCGTTCTCGAGCACCGGCAACGGCACGTCGGCCAGCGCCTGCGGCGAGCCCCACTGCGCGAAGAGCCGCGGCGTGACCTGGTTGACCCGCTCGTCGGTGCACTGCGCCGACAAGATCGTGGCCACGAGCAACTGGAACGGATCGGCGTGCACGAGCGCGCACTGCGGGTCCGGGTACTGCTCGCGCAGCGTGGCGAGCAGACGGCCGACCCGCTTGGTCTCCGTCGCCAGAGGCTTGGGCATGCCTCCCAGGTAGCGGACGCGGCCGGCGGACGCAAGCCGGGGCGTGTTGTTGCGGCCTGCCGGACGAACACGTAGGGTGCCCGCCGATGGTCCTTCCGGCAGTGATCCTCGCGGCGGCGAGCTTCCTCGGGTTCCTGCTCGTCCCCCTGCTGTCGCGACGTCCGGTCCTGCACACGGCCAGCACCGCATTCGCGGCCGGCACGCTGCTGACCGTGATCCTGATGCACGTCCTGCCCGAGGCGATGGGCCTCGTGGCCGCGGCGCCGACGCTCTTCGTCCTCGGATTCGTGGGGATGATGCTCCTGCAGCAGCACGTGCTCAAGGCCGACCCCTGCTGTGGCCACGAGCACGCGGCGCACGCCGGCTGGCCGAGCTATGCAGCGATGGCGCTGTGCTCGTTCAACGACGGCGTCGTCATGCACCACGAGCACGACTTCGGCCTCGGTTCGCCGCTGCTCTGGGGCATGGCCGTGCACAAGATCACGGCCAGCTTCGCGCTGATCATGCTGCTCAACGCGCTCGGCGAGGGCCGCGGCGGCCTCGGAGGTCCGACCTCGATGGTCGTGTTCTCGGCGATCACGCCGGTCACGATGCTGCTCGCCCACCAGCTCGAGCTGATCCAGCCGTACATGGGTTACGTGCTCGCGATCTCGGGTGGCGCCCTGCTCTACGTGATCGTGGGCAGCATGGTGCCCCGCGTCGAACACGTCGCGCGGGCCGGCCGCTGGCCGGTGATCGGGGCGTTCCTGTTCGCCGTGCTGCTGAGCGTCGCCTTCGACACGCTCGGCGGGCACGAGCACTGACCGGCCGAGCACTGACCGGCAGTGGTCCGCAAATGACGAGAGGCGGCCTCGCGGCCGCCTCTCAGTGGTGGAGACGAAGGGATTCGAACCCTCTACCTCTGCAGTGCGATTGCAGCGCTCTACCAAACTGAGCTACGTCCCCGCACCAGGGATGCAGAAGGGCCGCGGAAGATAGCGACGTCCCGCGGCCAAGGAAAGGCCGAAGTTCAGCGGGACGTGGCTGGCTCCGGCGCCGGCGCCGCAGCCGGCGCATCGCCCGCGGCGGCAGCACGATCGGCCCTGAGCTTCTCGAGCACGGAGTTGAGTTCGTCTGCCACTTCCGTCAGGTGGTCGCCCTTGCGCAGGCGCACCGTGAAGTCGAGATCGCCCTCGCGGATGCGCCGCAGGGACATGGTGATCCGGTAGGCCGGACCGGCGATCCGGTGCGACACGCGCACGGCCTGCAGCAGGATCACCGCGCCGGACACCGCGACGAAGACCA
>CAZSKV010000580.1:0-7907 GCA_964607495.1 uncultured candidatus Brocadiaceae bacterium | reverse complement strand
GCATAGCCTGGCGCGACGGCCGAGATCGCGACGATCCCCGCCGGCGCGTTCTCGATCCGATAGGCTCCCGCGGCGTCGGTCCTGCCGAGTACGCCGCGCTCGCGGCCTGGCGTCGGCGCGATCTCGGCGATCCCACCCTGGGTCTTGATCGCGATCTCGGCACCCGCGACCGGCAGGTTCGTGCCGGCGATGCGGACCACACCCTGCAGCAACGTCCCCCGCGCGAGCCGGATCGTGCCAGCGTCGTACCAGTCGCGTTCCTGGATACGCAGGTTCGGCACCACGGCGTCGACGTGGCGATCGCTGAGCACCCGCAGCTCGTAGGCCTTGAGTTCGTCCGCGCGCGAAACGCCGAGCGCGAAGCTGCCATCGGGTCCGGTCACGCCGCGCGCAACCGGCGGGAAGACCACGCCACGCTGCGCCATGGCCATCATCGTGATCGGATCGCCGGCGAAGCTCGGCACCAGGAACACCTTCGCCCCGGCAGCGGCCGCGCCGCTCGGCTCGACCACGCGCCCCCGGATCCCCTGCGGCGCATCCGCCCCGCTCGCGAGCGCAGGATCGACCAGGCGGCGCTCCGTGGGTGCCGACGCCCTGGCCTCCTGGCTGCGCGAGGCCTGCAACTGGACGGCACGGGGAACCTCGACCTCGGGTTCGGCCGGCTTCGCCTCGTGCGCTGCCCCGAGCTGGTCGTCCAGATCCCGGGGGCTGAGCAGGTAGACACCAACCGCGGCGGCGGCGAGTAGGGCCAAGAGGGCTGCGAGCTTCGATGCCTGGGTCATTTCAGTCGGGGCGGGACCAGCATCAGACCCGGTCCCAGCGCAGAAACTTCCCCCCCGCAACGGCGGGGAGACTCAGACGCCGGGGTATGGCGCCCGGGTTCCGCTGGCATCGGCGCCACCGAGCCACTCGGGGACCGCGGGCTCGCCCTGCGTCATGTCGACGCCACCGCTGCCGATCAGCCCCAGCTCGGCGAAGACGCGCCGCGCAAAGGCCTGGAGCTCGGCCAGCCACGTGGACGTGACCCCGATCGGCGTCTGCAGCTGCAGGGCTGGCCGGATCAGGGTCCTGGCCGCCACCAGGTGCACGAGCCGCGCCTTGTCGCTGGATGCGAAGCGATCGGCGAGGGCCTTGCGCAGCACCATCTCCAGGCTCCAGGTCTCGACGCTGCCGGTCAGTTCGAGCTCCTTGCGCCGGGAGAGCGCATAGTCGATGACGGCGCCCTCGAAGATCGACCCGAGATGAACCAGCGCGAGGCGGTGGTCGTGCAACTCGTGCGCCCGGTCGAAGGCCCGCAGGTCGAGGAGAGCCATCGACCGCAGCCTTGGATCCCGCAGGCGCTGGCTGTCGATCAGGTCGGCGCTCGGCCGGGGGCGCGCGACCGGAGGTCCGGACTTGGCGACCTCCTCCGCGAGCTCGGACAGGGACTCGCGCGCGAGTGCCTCCTGGGCCCAGCGGTCCGCCGCCAGCGGCGGCGACTGCGGCGTGGGCGCCGTGTGCGGGTGCTGCATCGGCTGCGCGATCCCGCCGCCGAAGTCGGCGACGACGCCGGTCGAGTGCAGCGGCTTGCGCTCGCCACGATCGGTGGCGACCTGGTTCGGCCCGAACGTGGCCTTCAGGATCTCCATCGGCCTGGCATTGGGAGAGCCGAAGCGCTTGTTGATCATCGCGATCACGCCGCGCACGGTCGGGGTCGTCGTCTCGATCTTGTTGGGCACCGGGATGCGCTGCGGCGGCCGCGTCGCCAGCGCCTGGCACCACTCGATCAACAACCGCTTCTTCTCGTCGTTGAGGCCCCGCTCTTCGGGCCGGATCGGCTTGCTCGGATCGACCGTGTCCAGACGACCCAGAGTATGGATCCCGCAACTCACGAGCAGGTTCTCGTCGTCCTCGCTGAGGTCGATCTCGACGATCTGCGGATAGGCGCTGACGCAACGCTGCAGGTAGTCGCGCAACCGCCGCGCGGAGCCGTAGAGCTGCCCGAGGCCCTTCGGCGCTTCCACCCGGCTCGACGGATCGACGGTCCAGCGGCTCAGGTGCTCGAGGACTTCCTTCGTTGCCTCGAGGAAGTGCACCGCGACGACCTTTTCGATCTGCCGTTTCACCATGCGTGTGCCAGGATCCGGACAGGCGGATATCGGCGCGGGCAGGCTGCCGACTTGATGCTGGAAAAGCCGACACCGCCGTATCGAATGCTCCGCCCATGGACAGGCTGTTGCGCGAGCTCGGCGAGCGGTTCGGACCGTCTCGGGCCCTCGTCACCGAGGATGCGCTGCTGGCCTACGAGTGCGATGGCTTCACGATCCACAAGCGGCGGCCGCTCGCAGTCGTGCTGCCGGAGAACACCGCGGAGGTGCAGGCCGTCGTCCGCCTGCTGAACCGCCACGAGGTGCCGTTCGTGCCGCGCGGCGCGGGAACCTGCCTCTCGGGCGGTCCGACCCCGAGCGGTGACGCGGTGATCCTCGAGACCGCGCGCATGAAGCAGGTGCTCGCCGTGGATGCCGAAGACCTGCTCGCTGTCGTCCAACCCGGCGTCGTCAACCTCGAGCTCAGCAAGGCCGTGGCCCACCTCGGCCTGCACTATGCGCCCGATCCCTCGAGTCAGACCGTGTGCACGATCGGCGGCAACCTCGCGGAGAACAGCGGCGGCCCCCACTGCTTCAAGTACGGGATGACCACCGACCACATGCTCGGCGCGACGATCGTGCTGCCCGACGGCGAGATCGCGCAGCTCGGTTCCGTGGTCGGCCCGCGCGCTCCCGGCGAATGGGATCTGCTCGGCGCCTTCTGCGGCAGCGAAGGCACGTTCGGCATCGCGACCGAGCTCGTGGTCAGACTCTCACGCAACGCGGAGAGCGTGTGCACGCTGCTGGCGGCGTTCTCGAGCATGGACGCCGCCTGCCTGACCGTCAGCGACGTCGTCGCGGCCGGTCTCCTGCCCGCGGCACTCGAGATCCTCGACCAGGCGACGATCCGCGCGGTCGAGGCCTCGGTCTACCGCGCCGGCTATCCGCAGGATGCGGCGGCGGTGCTGCTGGTAGAGCTCGACGGGCCGCGCCTGCAGGTCGAGGACGACGCGGTCGAGGTGCGCGCCCTGATGCAGGCACGCGGCGCGATCACGGTCGAGACCGCCGACGATCCCGAGAACCGCAAGCGGCTCTGGAAGGGCCGCAAGGGCGCGTTCGGCGCGATGGGCCGCTTGAACACCGACCTCTACGTGCTCGACGGCGTGGTGCCACGGACCCGCCTCGTCGAGACCCTGCGCGCGATCACCGCGATCGGCAAGCGGCACGGCGTCGTGCTGACCAACGTGTTCCACGCCGGCGACGGCAACCTGCACCCGAACATCAGCTACGACGGCCGTGACCCCGAGGAGACGAAGCGGGTGATCGCGGCTGGCGACGAGATCCTGAAGCTCTGCGTCGACATGGGCGGCAGCATCAGCGGGGAGCACGGGATCGGCACCGAGAAGCTCGACCACATGGGGCTCATGTACGACGAGCAGGATCTCGAGGTCATGCGGCGCCTGCGCACCACGTTCAACCAGAGCGGGCTCCTGAACCCGGGCAAGGTGCTCCCGAGCCGCAGCGCCTGCGCCGAGCCGGCCAGGTGGCCGCAGATCGTCGCGCGCATCCTGCAGCAGGAAGGCGGCGCATGACCGCGGTCGACTACCCGGTGAGCGAGCGGATCCCGGTCGGCTCGCGGAACGAACTGATCGCAGCCCTCGTCGCCCGCGCCCAACGACCGTCGCGGATCGTCGGCGGCGCGAGCGCACAGGACCGCCTCCCGGCGCCACCGCGCGAGGTCGGTTGGATCTCGCTCGCGCCCATGCGCAAGATCGTGCGCCTCGAGCCGGACGACCTGACCTGCTCGGTCGAGCCGGGACTGCCGCGGGTGGAACTCGACCGCGCGCTCGCGGAGAAGGGCCTGCGCCTGCCGTGCGCCGGCACCGGTTCGCTGGGCGGGATCTTCGCGCGCGCCGAGTTCGCACCGCTGGCGCCGCAGGCCCTGGCCGCACGTTCGCTCCTGCTCGGGATCGAGGGTGTGCTGGCCGAGGGCCTGCCCTTCCGCGCCGGTGCGCGCGTCGTCAAGAGCGTGGCTGGCTTCGACGTGCACAAGCTCTTCACCGGCAGCCGCGGGCGTCTGTTCGCGGCCACGCTCCTGCACCTGAAGCTGCGCCCCCTGCCGCGCGCGAGCGCGCACTTCCTGGTGCAGGGACTCGAGACCGCGGAGGCACTCGGCCTGTTCCGGGATCTGCGCACGCGCGGCTCCCCGCCCGAGACGTTGGTGCTGCGGCGCACGCGCACGGGCTTCGCCGTCGCGGGCACGATCAGCGGCGGCACCCGCCTGGTCTCCCAGTGGCTCGCGGAGACAGGGGTGACGCGGGTCGACGCACCACCCGAACTGCAGCTGCAGCACGCCAGCGGGAGCGAGATCGTCGGGGGTCACGTGCGTCCGAGCCGCCTCGGCGAGCTGCTGCAGCTCCTGCCGCCGGCCGCCGAATTGCTCGTCACGGGCTCGGGCCAGTTCGCGTGCGCTCTCGCCCCGGAGCAGAGCGACCTGCTGTTGGCCGCGATGCCAGGCCTGCAGGCGACTGCCGAGATCCAACAAGGCGCGCGCGAACGTCGTGGCCGCGCGACGCCGCAGGATCCGGCCGTGCTCGGGATCTGCCACCGTCTGAAGCGGGCGCTCGACCCGCGGGGGCTCTTGCTGTGAGCGGGACGTCCGGCGCTGCACCTTTCCTCGCGCCGGCGCTCGGGTGCGTGCACTGCGGCCTGTGCCTGCAGGCCTGCCCGACGTACGACGTGCTCGGCCTCGAGACCGATTCGCCGCGCGGCCGGATCTACCTGATGCGCGCGCTGGCCGAGGGCAGGGTCAACGACGTTGCGGCGATCCGGCCGCACCTCGACCAGTGCCTGGACTGCCGCGCCTGCGAGAGCGCCTGTCCGTCGGGCGTGCGCTACGGCGAGATCCTCGAGACCGCGCGCAGCGAGATCGAACGGCAACAGCCACGGCGCGGCCTGATCGCCGCCCTGCGCCGCTTCGCGCTGCGCCACGTGGTCGCGCACCAGGGGCGCCTGCGCCTCGTGTTCGCCCTCGGCCGGCTGGCGCAGTCGCTCGGGCTCGTGCAACTCGCGTTCTGGCTGCGCCTCGTGCCCAGGCACATGCAGCGCCTCCTGCCCCCGATCCCGCCGGCGGCGGCGCGCGCGCCGTTGCGCGGCGTGTTCGAACCCCAGGGTCCGTGCCGGGGCACGGTCGGCCTGTTCACCGGCTGCGTGATGGAGCAGCTCTTCGGCCGCATCAACACGATCACGAAGGACCTGCTGGTCGCGAACGGCTTCCGCGTGCTCGTGCCCGCGGACCAGGCCTGCTGTGGCGCGTTGCTCGTGCACGACGGCCAGATGGCGGCCGCGAAACCGCTCGCCGCACGCAACCTGCAGGCGTTCACCACCGTCGACTGGATCGTCAACAACAGCGCGGGCTGCGGCTGTGCGCTGAAGGAGTACGGCCATCTGCTCGGAACCGAGGCTGCGCTCGACTTCGGCCGGCGTTGCCGCGACATCAGCGAGCTCCTGGCCGAGCACGGCCTGCTGCGGCAGCCGCCGCCGTTTGCGCACAAGGTCGCCTACGACGATCCCTGCCACCTGTGCCACGGCCAGCGCGTGCGCAAGCAGCCGCGTGAGCTGCTCGCGATGGTCCCGGGGCTGCAGCTCGTCCCCCATCCGTCCGCGGAGGATTGCTGCGGTTCGGCCGGCATCTACAACCTGAACCAGCCGCAGCTCGCGGCGCGCATCGGCCGCACCAAGGCCGAAAGGCTCGTCGCGACCGGCGCCGAGGTCATCGCGACCGGCAACCCCGGTTGCATGCTGCAGATCCGCGCGCACCTGCAGGCGCTCGGCGCGACGCAGCGCGTCGTGCATCCGGTCGAGCTCCTGTGAGCGCGGGAGCCGTCACCTCCAGACGATCGACACGCGCCGCCGGAAGTGCCCGAGTCGCGAGCTCAGGGCCCGCAGGTGCCGCTCCCTGACCACCGTGCCCTGAGCCATCACGAGCTCGAGCCGCCCGTGCGTGCCCGCCAGATGGGCCCGGATCCCTGCAGCCAACCGGCGCACCGCCGCCGAGTCGAGGACCCCCTGCAACGAGACGCTCATGCCATGGATCGCGTGCTCGATTTCGACCTGCAGTTGGTGGAGCCGGCCGGCTCGCAACGCCCACTTCGCGCGCCGGTAGTCACGGCGCCGGACCTTGGGGTGCTGCAGGCGATCACAGCGCAGCGTGAGCCTGGTCCAGGCCGCCAGCAGGGGCGTGACCAACGCGAGCGCCCGGGCGCGCAGGCTCGGCGGACCGAGCGCCGCGCGGATCTCCGCCTCGAGCGCACGCACCGCCTCCGGCGTCGGCCCGAACCAGCGTGCCGCCCGCAACACGGGCCACGCCCGCTGGATGTCCTCGGCCCAGCTCGCAGCCTTGGCGCGCAGGTAGGGCGAGTCCGACGCATGGTGCCGTTTCCACCCCGCGAACCACACCGCGATCGTGCGCACGACCGAGGGACCGAGGGTCGCGTAGTCAGTCGCGAAGCACTCCCGCTGCAGCGCCTCGATCTGGGCCGGTTGCAGGCTCGGATGCACGACCATCGCCGCGAACCCGTCGCACTTCTTGTAGTACCGCTCGGCGTCATCACGCAGATCCTGGTGCAGTCGTCCTTCGCGCACCACGCGCTCGAAGAACGGCGTGCCGGGCGTCGGCCCGTAGATCAGGAACTGCGCGAGCGCCGGCTCGAGCGCCATCAGGCCGCGCAACTCCTCGCGCACGACCTCGGGGGTCTGGTAGTCGAAGCCCACGATCATCGAGGTCAGGACCGTGATGCCGTTCGCGCGCAGGTCCGCGATCAGCTCGCCGACGGGGCGCCCCTGCTGCTTGCCGAAACCCGAGCGCGTCCCTTCGTAACCCATCCACACGCCGTCGATGCCGGTTTCCAGCAGTTCCCGCGGCGTGATCCGGCTCAAGGCCTTGACCGTCGCGAACGCAAAGATCGACACCGGGGTGCCGCGCGCCTGCACGAGCTCGCGCAGACGGCTCGCCCGCTCCTTCGCGATCAGGAAATCCTCGTCCAGGATCGTGAAGCTCATGCGCGGATGGATCTCGAGGTAGCGTTCGACCACGCGGAACACGTCGTCGCCGGTCGGCAGCAGCTTCAGGTGCCGGCGCTTGAAGAAGTGCGAGGTGGAACAGAAGTCGCAACCGTGCGGACAGCCGAGTCCGGCGAAGATCATGCCGGTGCGGCCAACCGGCACCGAGAGCACGCGCAACCGGCTGACGATCAGCGGATGGTCGTACGGCATCTGCCGGGGCGGTTCGCCGAGCAGGGCGCGGAAGAACGCAACGCCCTCCTCACGGCAGACATGGTCCGCGTACGGAGCCAGCGTGCGGTCGTCGAGCACGGTGCCGTAGCCGCCGAGCACGATCTTCGCGCGCGGCGCATGGCGGCGGACCAGCGCGACGACCTCGCGCATCCGGTGGAAGGTGGCGAGCAGGAACGACACGCCGACGAACTCCGGACCACGGCGCAGCTCGCGGATCAGCTCGCGGCGTGACGGGTAGTGCAGTACCGCGGCCGGCGCGTCGAGGTTGGTCGCGATGTAGTCGAGGGCGAAGGTCAGATGGGTCGCCCGCGGCGAGAACACGCCCTGGGCGCGCGTGACCTGCTGGTGCAGCAGCTCGTAGCCGACGCTCGGCGCGTCGCCATGCGCCACGCCGATCGGGCGACAGACACTGGTCAGCAACACGCGCGGCGCGATCAATGTCATGGCCCCAGGGTAGACTCCAGCTGTCGCAAACCGGCGTTGCTGACGCTCGCGTGGGCTGCCGTGTCCGACCGCTCAGACGATCGCCTGCACGACCTTGCCGCC
>CAZSKV010000579.1:0-4566 GCA_964607495.1 uncultured candidatus Brocadiaceae bacterium | reverse complement strand
GAAGTAGAAGTTCGTCAGCGAGCGCGAGTGCAGGTTGCTGTGCGTCCAGGCGACATGCAGGTCGAACTCGTCCGCCAGCGTCGCCGAGCCGGAGACGCCGAAGGTGACGGCCTCGCTCTCGCTGCGCGCGACCTCGTTCTCGTTCTGGCGGATGCGCCAGAACACCTCGCCGCGCTTGCGCTCGTCCTGGTAGCGGGCCTTGGTCGCGAACTCCCGCGCCTCGTCGGGCACGACCTCGTACAGCTGCAGCCCGCTCGAGCCGAAGTTCTGCCCCTCGGCCGACAGGCGCCACGTCTTCGCCGGATCGTAGCGCACGCCGCCGAGCACCCCGCTGGTGCGCGTCGTGCCGCTGCGGTAGTCGGTGTCGCCGGCCTCGAGGTCGGGCACCTTCAGGTACTCGTCGGAGAAGCCGTAGCCGCCGGTCAGCGCGAGCCGCTTCTCGACCTGCCAGTCGAGCGCGACCGTCGCGTCGAAGATCCGCTGCGCGGTGTGCTGGTCGAGATCGGTCACGACCGTGGTCGAGCTGCCGAGCCCGGGGTAGGTCGTGACGTCGGTCTGGAAGATCGACAGGTCCTCTTGGTGATCGCGCCAGCGCAGGTCGCAGTTCAGCGTCAGCATGTCGGCCAGGTCGTAGGCGAGCGTGCCGTCGGCGAGCCAGGTCTCGGCCTCGCCCGAGGAGTCGCTGGTCGTTACCGTGTTGAAGTAGGAGATGTCGTACCCCTGCTGCAGACCGCTGCCGACGATCTTGCGATCCCGCTGCAACCAGCGCCCGGAGAAGCCGAGGCTGCCGCCCTCGAACTTGCGCGCGAGCGAGGCCCGCGCCCCGGGGCCGCGCAGGGTCGCGTGCGAGAGCGTGTCCTCGCTCTCCGGATACGCGGGGTTGATCGCCGAGTTCTGCGCGTAGGCCCAGCGGTCGCGCGCGTCCTCGTCGTAGTACTCGGCGGCGACGAGGAAGTTCCAGTCACGCAGACGCCCGCGCAGGCCGCCTTCGATCCGGTCGGAATCGAGCTCGCGCGGCGACTGCACGCCGCCGATCGTCGTGTAGGGCGTCAGGTTGGTGTTGCCGATCCGGTTCGTGAGCCAGTAGCCGTCGTAGAGCGTGCGCGCGTAGCCGGCGAAGGCCTCGAGCTCGGGGTTGATCTCGACCGCGAGGTCGTATCCCTGCACGTCGCTCTTCTGATCGACGCGGTGGTAGTCCCCGGACGCACGGTAGGCGTAACGGCTCTGCTGCCAGTCGGCGGCGCCGCTGCCGAGCCCCTTGCGCTCCGCCTCGGCGCGCACCCGCGACCACGGATCGCCGATGTCGACCGCGCGCAGCTCGAAGCGATCACCGTTGCCGGCGCCGAGCAGCTCGAACTCGGCCAGCCGGAAACCCTCGTCGAGGTTCAGGTCCGTGTCGTATCGGGCCCGGGAGCCGCCGACGTCGACCATGCGCACGCCCAGGCGCGCGAGCGCCGACCAGTCCATGCCGAGGAAGCGGCCGGCCTGGCCGCCCTGCGCGGGCGGCGGGATCTCGACCTTCGGCGGCGCCGGCGGCAGCTCCTGCAACCAGCGGTGCAGCGCGAGCTCCGGCTCGAGCCGCCGGCCCTCGTGACAGTGCGCGCAGGTCTGCGTGTCGACCGGTTCGGGCCGGCGGAACGGCTTCTCGCCGCGCGACACGCTCTGGCTGTGCGCGACCGCGGTCTCGCCGTGGCACTTCACGCAGGCCTCGGCGCGCGCGCGATCCGTCTGCAGCAGCACGCCGTGCACGGTCGCGCGCAGGCCCTTGGTCGGCGCCGGGTGGCAACTCATGCAGGCGTCCTGCGCCGCCGCCCGGCCGCAGAGCACGACGCACACCAGCGCAATCACATGGTCTCGCATCGCGCTCACCGGAACAGGTAGCGCGAGTGGTTGCTGCCGTGCACCTGCGTGTGGCAGTTCAGGCAGTTCGTGAACACGGCCCCGGGCGTCTGGTCGTGGAACGCCGGGAAGTCACCATGGCACTGCAGGCAGTTCTGCTGTGTGCGCGGCTGCTGCAGCATGCGCCGGTTCGGCGAGCCGTGCGGCAGGTGGCAGGCGACGCAGCCGTCCTGGCGCGAAACCTGGTGGGCGAACACGAACGGCCCCGCGTACTGCTTGTGGCAGCCGACGCAGCGGTCCTCCTTGAGCTCCTTGTCGCGGATCTTCCGGCGCGCGCCGTGCGGCTCGTGACAATCGATGCACGCCATGTGCCCTTCGGGCACCGGGTGCCGGTTCGGCTGCTGGAACTGCGCCGCGACGTCCTGGTGGCATTGCGTGCACTGCTGCTGCGCGTCCTTGGCGACGTGGCCGGGCCGGCTCCCGACGTCGTGGCATGCCGTGCAACCGACGTCGTTGCGGAAGTGGCTGCCGGCGCGCACGTGCACCAGGTGGCGATCCCCGTCGTGGCACTTGCCGCAGGTCGTCAGCTGCTTCGCCGCCGAGGCGCCGCGCAGCGAGTCGACCAGGCCGCGCTTGCCGGAAGCCCGTGCGTGCGCGTAGGCGTTCGCGTGGCAGCTGCCGCAGCCCTGCTCGAGCGGCAGCGACGGCAGCGCGAGGCTCGCGTGGATCGTGCCGCCGAGCGCGGTGTGGGCGCGCACGCGCGCCTGGGCGAGTGCATCCTCTGGCCGCTGCAGGATCGCCGCGAAGGCCGGGGCATGACACTTCACGCACATCGCGTTGGTCGGCTCACTCGCCGGCGCGGGCTCGACGCCGGGGGCCGCCGGCAGCTTGTCGGCCGGCAGCGACTTGCTCTCGTGGATCGTGTGGCAGGTCGTGCAGGTCACGTCCTCGCCGAGCAGCGGCTTGCGCCGGTCCTTCCAGTGGAACGCCACGGGATCGACGTTCTCGTGACAGCTCGTGCAGGTCTGCGCGCCATCCACCGCGCGGTCCGGACGCGTGATCAGCCGCCGCAGGCCATGCGTCGCGGCATGCAGGCTGCCCGGACCATGGCAGCGCTCGCAACCCTCGGGCGAGCGCGCGGCGACGAGTCGTGGGTGGTGGCTCTCGGCCAGCAGCTGGTCGCGCAGCGGATGGCAGGAGATGCACTCCTTGGAGCCGATGGTCTTCGCCGCCGACTCGGCCGCCGCCCGGCTCGCGAAGCGCACGCCCTTGTGCGCCGGCGCCGTGATCTTCGCATGCACGTCGTGGCAGTCGGTGCAGCCCTTCCCGGCCTTCAGGAAACCCTCGGGATCCCCGCCGTGCCGCTCGGTCTGCTCGCGATGGCAAGAGGCACAGAGTTCCTTCTGGGCCGCGGCCGCCAGCTTCTCCGGGTGCGTGATCAGGGCCGGGTCGTTGTCCTCGTGCCTGGCGTGCGCTTCGCCGGGACCATGGCAGGTCTCGCAGCTCTTGAGCAGCTGGTTGTGCACGACCGGGCGGTGATGGCCGCCTTCGATCGCGTTCGCCTCGTCTTCGTGGCACTCGACGCACTTGCCGTTGCCGAGATGGTTGCCGGGCCGCCGCCACGGCGCGGTCTTGTCCTGGAGCGCCAGGAACGAGAGCGAGAGCGGGATCGCCAGGCAGAGCAACAGGAGCGCGCGCGGTCTCGGCATGTCGGGTGCAGGCCTAGGTCAAGGAGAGGCGCGCACAGTAGCGAGACCTCGCGGGGTTCGGGAGCCATCTCGACGACGCCGCTCCAGAGCCCGAGAAGTCTGGCTTCCAAGGCAGCCAGCTCTTGCTCGCAGCCACGCCACCTCCCTAGAATCCGGCCCGTTACGCGGCCTGACCGGGCGGTTAGGCGCATCACTCATCACCCAGACACCCCCTACAGGGAGCAACATGAACAAGGCCGATCTGATCAACGAGGTGCAGAAGAACCTCGGTACCGAATGCTCACGTGCCCACGCCGAGCGCGTCGTCAACTCCGTCCTCTCGAGCATCGGCACGGGACTCAAGAAGGACAAGGCCGTCCAACTGGTCGGCTTCGGCAGCTTCGCGGTCAAGAACCGCAAGGCCCGGATGGGCCGCAATCCCGCGACTGGCGAGCAGATCAAGATCGCCGCGAGCCGGACCGTCGGCTTCCGCGCCGGCACCGAGCTCAAGTCGACGATCTGAGCCCTGCTCGGTCGCTGCCGCGCCACGCGCGTCCTGCGATGCGCGTGGTTGCATGTACGGCGCGCCGCGCCCGCGCCTCAGTCCAGCCAGCCGCCCCCGAGCACGACGTCGCCGGCGTAGAACACCGCGGCCTGACCGGGCGTGAGCGCGGCGACCGCGGTCGCGAACTCGATCCGCACGTCCTCCCCCACCAGCTCGAGCCGGGCCGGAACGGCCGCGGAGCGCGCACGGATCTTCACTTCGGCGCCCAACCCGCCGGCGGGCGGCGGCACGAGCCAGCGCACGCCGCGCGCGAGCGCGGTGCTGGCGAGCAGCCCATCGCGCTGGCAGAGCGTGACCGTCCCGGTCGTGGCGTCGATCGCCTGCACGTAGTGCGGCGCGCCGAGCGCCGGCAGACCGCTGCGCTGACCCACCGTGAACGCGTCGATCCCGTCGTGGCGGCCGACGACCTGGCCCGCGGCATCGACGAAGGTCCCGGCGCGCCCGCCGCCCCCACGCTCGCGCACGAGGTCGCGG
>CAZSKV010000578.1:0-5418 GCA_964607495.1 uncultured candidatus Brocadiaceae bacterium | reverse complement strand
CTCGGCCAGGACCCGACGATCATCGGGGCCTCGGGGTCGTGCTTCGGCCTGATGGTCTACGCCGCCTGCAGGATGCCGAATGTCGAGATCATCCTGATCCTCGTCCGCATCCAGCTCTGGATCGTGGCTGCGCTCTTCTCGGTGATCGCGCTCTACAACATCCTGCTCGAGCTGGCCGGCAAGGGTGGGACCGGCGCCGCCGACGGCGGGCACCTGGGCGGCGCGATCTGGGGACTGCTGGTCTGGAAGTTCCCGGGACTCGACGGCTGGTTCGCGAACCTCGTGCAGCACGCCCGGTCCTGGCGCGCGCACCGGGCCAGCCAGGCCGCCGCGGAGCGGGCGGCCTCGCTCGACGAGGTGCTGGCCAAGGTGAAGCGCGAGGGACTCTCGTCCTTGAGTGCGCGTGAGCGCAAGGTGCTCGAGCGCACCAGCGAGGAGATGCGCCGGCACTGACCTGCAGGCCGGCGGGGGGGGATTGTGGTCTGACCCGACCGGGCGCCCCTGCTACGATCCCGGCCTCGGTGCTGCGGATCATGAATCGCGTCCTCCTTCCTGGCGTCGTCGTTCTCGCCCTCGCGCTCCCGGCTCAAGACAAGGACACCTACGAGCAGTTCCTGCCGAAGCTGACCAAGGTCCTCGAGACCAAGGACGAGAAGGAGCTCGACCGGCTGATCAAGTCGAGTCCGCACAACTTCGTGCTGCACTACGAGGCCCTGATCCGGGACGTGTTGGGCAAGGGGCGGCCGGAGACCAAGGCCACCTGCGAGGCGATGGCGGCTGGCTGGAAGAAGAGCTTCGAGACCGAGACCCTCGAGCGCGTCGAGCGCTATTGGAGCGGCCTCGGGCCCGACCAGGTCAAACGCGTCGACACCCTGGTCGGCAGCCTGACGCGGCTCTACGGCAACTGGGAAATCGCGCGCAAGGAGAACAAGCGCGAGGGCTACGTCGGCGTCGCCGACGACTTCCTGAAGCTCGCGCAGGAGCTCGAGCTGGTCGGCCACGCGGTGCGGGCCGCCGAGGCCTGGCAGAGCCGCTGCGGCCTGCTGGCCGCGTTGCCCGCCGCGACCCTCGACGACCGGCGCGAGGCGGTCGCGGCGATGGAGAACTTCAAGAGCAACCGCGAGCGCTGGAACTACACCAAGGACCTCCTCTACCTGAAGAACCTCGAGTGGATCAAGGCGGAGAAGAACCGCATCGAGGAGGACAAGAAGAACGCCGACAAGCGCAAGGCTGAGGGCTATGCCGAGAACGTCAGGGGCGCCGACGCCTTCGTGATGCCCGGGTTCAAGGAGGAGATCCAGCAGCTCGAGTTCAAGGCGCTCGCGAAACCGGGACCCGACTTCTTCGTGCGCGGCGGCATGGTGCCGGTGCAGTGGTACGCGGTCGAATTGCGCGGAGGCGACCTGCAGAAGCTCTTCGCCGGCCCGCAGCAGATCCTGCAGTTCCACCAGAAGGAGATCTTCGTCGTCCGGCCGGCGATGAACCGCTACGGCATCACGCTGAACGGCACCGAGGCCGATCCCAAGAAAATGGTCAGCGAGGAGATCAAGCTCACGAGCAACGCCTCCAAGCTCGAGCCGACGGTGTTCCACTACGGCGCGAACAAGACCCTGCCCTATGCGTTCTTCTTCTATGCCGGCGGTGAGCAGGAGCAGTACATGGGGATCAAGCAGAACCTCGCGGCGCAGCCCGGCTACGCGAAGCTGCTGTTCAAGAGCGCCGCGAGCTGGACCTGCACCCTGCAGGGCGAACCGGTCGTCGTCTACGACGACAACTGCAACGGCAAGGTGCTCGAAGAGGATCCGCTGGCGGCGAACGTCGAGGACCTGACGCTCGAGGCCAATCAGCGGGTCAAGATCCCGGCGTTCGACTCGATCCAGGTCGGCAAGGCCGCGCCGCAGCCGTTCTCCTCCTGGCTGCAGATCGGCCCCAGCTGGTACCACGTGCGTCCCTACGAGGGCGCGACCAAGGTCGGCGTCCGGCAGCTGAACCCCGAGTACTTCAAGACCGGCACGCTGACCTTCAAGTGGACGGGACCGCCCGCGGCGAAGCCCGAGGTGCTCGTGGTCCGCCACCGCGGCCAGTTCGTGAACGCCAACTTCAACATCGCCGCGGGCACGCCGGTCAACGTCCCCGAGGGCGAGTACGAACTCGCCTGGGGCCGGTTGCAATCCGGCAAGGGTGACGCGCTGATGACCGCGCAGCTGTTCAAGGGCAAGAGCCAGACCTGGAAGGTCGAGCCCGGCAAGGCCACGGAGGTCAAGCTCGGCGGGCCGTTCCATCTCGAATGGGAGCGGCGCGAGAAGTCGGGCGACATCGCGATCGACGCGCTCTTCTTCAAGGTGCTCGGCGTGGCCGGCGAGCAGTACGGCCGCCTGAACGGCGCGCCTCCGACCTGTGAGGTCCTCGCCGCCAAGGCCAAGGACGGCAAGGGCAGCAAGGTCGTCGGGGAGTTCGTCGCGATCCCCGATGCAGACATCCTGAACGCGGTGGCGCTCAACAACTCCAACCTCGGGACCGAGGTCGGGTTCTTCCCGGTCGCCAAGGGGGAGAAGTCGACCGCGCTGCGCCTCAAGCCGCCGTTCCCGAACGCGTGGATCGCGCTGGCCTCGGCCAAGCACAAGCTCTTCGGCAAGCTGGAGCCGGTCTGGAAGGACAAGTAGCCTGGGTGGAAACCTGCCTGCGCGGAACCCGCTGCTGAAAGGACCCGAAGCGTGCTCGACATCAAGGTGATCCGGGAGAACCCGGATCTCGTCAAGGCTGGCGCCACCAAGAAACACATGCCCGATCGCATCGCCGCGATCGACCAGGTGCTGGCTCTCGATGCGGAGATCCGCGGCCTGCTGCCCAAGCTCGAGGGGATGCGCGCCGAGCAGAAGTCCGCTGGCAAGCAGATCGGCAAGCTGGGTCCACAGGAGCGCGAGCTGCACCTGGCCGGGCAGCGCGAGCTCAAGGAGCGCCTGGTCGCGCTCGAGGAGCAGGAGAAGGCGCTGCGCGCGCAGCTCGAGCAGGTGATGCTCCTGGTCCCGAACCTGCCTGCCCCCGAAGTCCCGGACGGCAAGGACGACACCGAGAACCGCGAGGTCCGGCGTGTCGGCACGGTGCCGAAGTTCGCGTTCGCGCCGCGCCCGCACTACGAACTCGGCGAACGCCAGGGCTGGCTCGAGTTCGAACGCGCCGCGCGGATCGCCGGCGCGCGCACGTACTTCCTCTTCGGTGACCTGGCCTACCTGCACGACGCGGTGCTGCGCTACGCCTGCGACCACATGATCCGCAAGGGCTTCACGCTGGTCGATCCGCCCCTGCTCGTGCGCAACGAGGCGATGGTCGGGACGGCGTTCTTCCCCGGGGGAGAGGAGCAGGCCTACCGCGCCGAGCGCGACGAGCTGAACCTGATCGGCACGGCCGAGGTACCGACCACCTCGATCCACCTCGGCGAGATCCTCGACGAGGAGGACCTGCCCAAGCGCTTCGTTGCGCGTTCGGCCTGCTTCCGGCGCGAGGCCGGGACCTATGGCAAGGACACGCGCGGGCTCTACCGCGTGCACCAGTTCCACAAGGTCGAGCAGGTGATCATCGACGTTGCCGATCCCGAGCGCAGCCGCCTGCACCACGAGGCGATCACCCAGTACGCCGAGGAGATGCTGCAGGCGCTCGAGCTGCCGTACCGCGTCGTCGCGGTCTGTGGCGGCGATCTCGGCGTGCCGCAGGTGTTCAAGTACGACATCGAGTGTTGGATGCCCTCCCGCAATGGCTACGGGGAGACGCACTCGGCCTCGCGCTTCCACGACTTCCAGGCGCGGCGCCTCAACCTCAGGTACCGGCGCAAGGAGGACAAGAAGGTCGCGTTCTGCCACACGCTGAACAACACGGTGATCGCGAGTCCGCGCATCCTGATCCCGATCCTCGAGGTCTGCCAGCAGCAGGACGGCACGGTCAGGGTGCCGGCGGCCCTGGTGCCCTACATGCAGGGGCGGACAGTGATCGGCAAGGCGCTCTGACCGCCTGGCGCCGATGTCCGCCAGGCTCCTCGCCGCCCTCGCCGGCCGCATCACCGCCTGTGCGCGTTGCCCCGAACTGCGCGCCTACTGCGCGGAGGTCGCGCGCACGAAGCGCCGCGCCTACGCCGCCGAGGACTATTGGGGCAAGCCCGTGCCGGGGTTCGGCGACCCGCGGGCGGCGATCTGGATCGTCGGCCTCGCCCCCGGAGCGCACGGCGCGAACCGGACCGGCAGGATGTTCACCGGCGATCGCTCGGGGGACTTCCTGTATGCGGCGCTCCACCGCGCCGGCCTCGCCTCCCAGGCGGAGTCGCGAAGCCGCGCCGACGGGCTGCGGTTGCGCGGGGTCTACATCTCCGCCGCCTGCCGCTGCGCGCCGCCGGCCAACCAGCCGACACGCGGCCAGCTCGAGCGCTGTGCGCCGTTCCTGGCCGAGGAGCTGCACGCGCTCGCCGGCGTGCGCGTGATCCTCTGCCTCGGTGCGGTCGCCTGGGACGCAGTCGTGAACCTGCTGACGGGTGGGACACCGCCGCGGCCGCGGCCCCGCTTCGGGCACGGCCAGCAGCTCGAGCTCGCGGGCAAGACCGTGCTCGCCTGCTACCACGTGAGCCAGCAGAACACCTTCACCGGCCGCCTGACGCCGGCGATGCTCGACGCCATGCTCGCCGCGGCTACTTCCGACCGCCGCCGCCGAAGAGACCGCCGCCGCCGCCGCCACCACCCGCACCGCGCAGCAGGTCGCCGAGGTTGATGTTGCCGCCCGGGTTGCGCGGGGGTTGCTGCCCGCCGCCGCGCTGCTCGCCGCCGCGGCCAGGCATGCCGCCCTGCCCGGCTCCGAACCCGCCCTGCGTCGTGCGATTGCGACCGGCGCCAGCGCCAGCGCCAGCGCCGGCGCCTTCCTTGCCGCCGGCGCCGCCGCCGCCCTGCGGGCCTCCACCGCCACCCTGGCCGGCTTCGGGCCGGGGCGGCGCGACCGGCACCATCGCGATGCCGGCCTTCAGGATGTCGGGATAGCGGCGGTCGAACACGATCTCGCGCACGTACTTCTTGTTCGTGCCCTCGAAGTCGCTCACTTCGTGCGTGTCGACCGCGTTGGTGTCGGCGACCTTGCGCTCGAGCGTGAACTCGATCTTGATCCGGCGCGGCAGCGCGTCGGAACGGCTCGAATCCCAGTCGTGGATCGCCTCGGCGTCATGGCCGAGCGTCTCGAAGTAGGTGATGTTGAAGCTGCGCATCCGATCGTGGACGAGCTGAAACGTGCCGCCGGTCAGCAGGTTGTCGTCGACGAGCGCATCCTCGCGGCGCCAGAGCTCGAGCAGGCCAGGGATCTCCTTGTTCTCCTTCAGCCAGTAGCCGACCTCGCCGAAGCTCGGCCGCTTCGCCTGGCCGAAGCTGTCGGTCACACTCCCGACCATGT
>CAZSKV010000577.1:0-3760 GCA_964607495.1 uncultured candidatus Brocadiaceae bacterium | reverse complement strand
ACCCTCGGCAGCTGCACGCTCTATCCGGCACTGCCGGCGGCGGCCATCAGCGGCGTGGCGGATGCCACGGGCAGCTTCACGGCCAGTCTGCCGCTCGCGAACAATCCGTCCTGGCTGGGGCGAAGCCTCTACTTCCAGTGGATCGTGGTCGATCCCCAGGGCAGCTACTTCCACGTCGTGAGCTTCAGCAACGGTCTGCTGGCCCTGATCGGCAGATCCTGAGTCCCCTCGGCCGCCGGAGCGGGGGCTGCTCCCACTCCGGCGGGATCGTTCAGGATCCCGGATCCCGCAGAGGGGACAGATCAGTTACCAACCGTCCGGCCCCGGATCGGGTAGAGATCTGCACGCTCATGCCCAGAACTTCATCCGGCCTTGGTTGCTTCCTGCTCGCCGCGTGCCTGTTCGCCCAGGAGCGCGAGATGCCTCCCCCCGGTGGGTTCGGCGGCCCGGGCGGCGGCCGCGGCCCCGGGCCGGGTGGCCCGGAGCGCAAGCTGCTCGAGCGCTTCGACGCCGACCGCAACCAGCGTCTCGACTACGCCGAGAGACAGACCGCGCGCGCGACGCTGCGCGAGGAGCGCAGCCAGGCGGGGATGCCTGGGGGCGGGCCGGGTGGCCGTGGCCCCGGCGGACCCGGTGGCATGTTCGGCGCCGAGCGGCCTGCGACCGGCCCCGGCGAGCGCCTCGAGCCGGACGAGGTCGCGGTCTTCCCCAAGGCCGACCTGCACGCGCCGGACGTGCTGCGCACGCTCTTCCTCGAGTTCCAGGGGGCGGAATGGGAGGCCGAGCTCGCGGACTTCTACAACTCGGACGTCGAGGTGCCGGCGACGCTGGTCGTCGACGGCAAGCGCTACCTGGACGTCGGCGTGCACTTCCGTGGCGCCTCGTCGTACTTCATGGTGCCCGCCGGCGCGAAGCGCTCGCTCGACGTTGCACTCGACTTCGTGCGCTCCGGCCAGCGCCTCTACGGCAGCAAGACGTTGAACCTGCTGAACTGCAACGAGGACCCGAGCTTCCTGTCCTCGGTCCTCTACGCGACGATCGCCCGCAAGTACCTGCCGGTACCGAAGGCGAGCCTGGTCCGCGTGGTGATCAACGGCGAGTGCTGGGGTGTGTATTGCAACCTGCAGCAGTTCGACCGGCTCTTCGTCAGCGAGCACTTCGGCACGACCAAGGGCGCGCGCTGGAAGGTCAAGGGCAGCCCCGGCGGCGGCGGCGGCCTCGACTACCTCGGCGACGACCCCGCGGCCTACAAGAGCCGCTACCAGCTCAAGTCCGAAGACCGCGCCGAGGACTGGCAGGCGCTCGTCGCGCTCTGCAAGACCCTGAGCCAGGCGCCGGTCGAGGAGCTCGAGCGCAAGCTGCCGGCGATCCTGAACGTGGATCGCGCGCTGCGCTTCCTCGCGCTCGATCTCGTGCTCCTGAACAGCGACGGCTACTGGATCCGCGCGAGCGACTACAGCCTCTATCTGGATCCGCAGGGGGTGTTCCAGGTCGTGCCGCACGACATGAACGAGGCGTTCCGGCCCGGTGGCGGCCCGGGCTTCTCCGCGCCAGGCCGCGGTGGCCGCGGCGGCGCTCCGCAAGGTGGCGGCCTCGAGGTCGATCCACTGATCGGGCTCACGGACGCGCGCAAGCCGCTGCGTTCGCGCCTGCTCGCCGTGCCGGCATGGCGCACGCGCTATCTCGAGTACGTGCGCGAGATCGCGCAGCAGGACCTCGACTGGGACAAGCTCGGGCCCCTGGTCGCGAGCCAGCGGCAGATGATCGCCGAGGCGGTCGCCAAGGACACGCGCAAGCTGGTCAGCACGGTGGCCTTCTTGCGGGCCACGGCCGACACGCCCGCGGCCGCGGACGGCCCGCCCGTTACGCGCGGCCGCGGCCCGGCGATCAGCCTGCGCGAGTTCGCGGATCGGCGGCGCAAGTTCCTGCTCGAGCACCCGGAGATCAGGGCGCTGGACGCGGCCCCGCCGCGCCGGACCGACAAGGTACGATGAGTGCCACGGTGACCGCCCCGGAGTCGATCTCGCCCTCGCTGCGCTCCGCCGCGCGCATGGATGCGGCCTACGAGCTGAAGTTCGTCGTCGCCGAACCGGTGGCCGCGGCGATCCAGGACTGGTCCGCACAGCACCTGGCGCCGGACCCGCACGGGGATCCGGGTCTCGCCGGCGCCTACCGCACGGTGAGCCTCTACTTCGACACCCCGGAGTTCGACGTCTACCACCGCACACGCGGCTATTGGCGGCGCAAGTACCGCGTGCGGCGCTATGGCGCAGGCGGCGTGGTGTTCCTCGAGCGCAAGACGCGGGACGGCAACCGGGTCAGCAAGCGTCGCTCGCAGCTTCCGCTCGCCGAGCTCGCGCAGCTGCAGGAGGCGGCTGTGACCACGGAATGGAGCGGCGCCTGGTTCCAGCGCCGGCTCGCGCGCCGCCGCCTGCAACCGGCCTGCGTCGTCGGTTACGAGCGGAGTGCGTACTTCGGCGCCTGCAGCGAAGGCCCCTTGCGCCTCACGCTGGACCGGGAGCTGCACGGCGCCCCCGCGCGGGACTGGACGACGCTCGCCGCGCGTCCCGCGCTGCCGCTGCTGCTCGATGGCGTGGTCCTCGAGCTGAAGTTCGCGACCTCCCTGCCGCAGCCCTTCAAGGAACTCGTCGCGCGCTTCGGGCTCGCGACGGCCGCGGTCTCGAAGTACCGGCTCTGCCGCGAGGCCTGGGGCTTGCCCGCGGGATCCGCTTAGATGCCGCACGTGCAATCCCTGCCACTCGTCTCGATGCTGGCCCCGGACGCGGATCTGCCCACACTGGGCTTGCGCCTCGGGCTCGCGTTCGGCGGTGGCTGCGTGGTCGCCGGTGTGCATCGCTGGACCCAGGACCGGCGCGACCGCGACTCGGCATCCCTGCTGCCGACGCTCGTGCTGCTGACGATCCTGATCGCGATGATCACGCTCGTGATCGGCGACAGCATCGCGCGCGCATTCTCCCTGGTCGGCGCGCTGGCGATCGTCCGCTTCCGCACCGTGGTCGAGGACACGCGCGACACGGCGTTCGTGATGTTCGCGGTCGCGGTCGGGATGGCGGTCGGCGCGGGGTACTGGCAGGTCGCGGCACTCGGCGTGCCGGTCGTGGCGGTAGCGGCCTGGCTGTTCCGTGGCCGTCGCGCAGCGCCGCCCACGGGCGTCGCGAGGTTCGCCGTCACGTTGCGGGCCGCAGGCGGCATCCGCGTCGACGACAGGGTGCAGGCGATCCTCGCGCAACGCACGCAGAGCTGGCAACTCAAGGCGACGGCCACGGCCCGGCAGGGCAGCGCGATCGATCTCGCCTATTGGATCGAGCTGCCGCCGGCGGCAGTCCCCGGCGATCTGCTCGCCGAGTTGCACCGCCTCGAAGGCGTGCAGGACGTCGAGCTGCGGCGCGACTGAGCGCCCCACGACCGCACGCCAGGCAGTCCGCGCTAGCATGCCTGGCCGATGCCCCGCAACTGCCCGTTCCCTGTCGCCGCAACCGTGCCCGCCCTGCTGCTGGCCGTGGCCTGTTCGCGCGCGCATCCGGCCGGCGCGGAGCTCGGAGGCAACCCACCGGCGCAGCCGGTAGCACCCTTGGTGCACGTCGTCGACGCGTTTCCGCGCCAGGCGTCGTTCGTGCGCCCGGTGCTGCTCGCGACCACCCCGGCGGATCCCGACCACGCCTACGTGGTCGAACTCGCGGGCCGGATCTGGAAGATCCCGCGCAACCCGGCCATGGCGGAGCGCACGCTCTTCTTCGAC
>CAZSKV010000576.1:0-2986 GCA_964607495.1 uncultured candidatus Brocadiaceae bacterium | reverse complement strand
CCTCGCGCTGATCGACCTGCGTCCCGCCGAGGAGTTCGCGGGCTTCCATCTGCCGGGCGCGGTGAACCTGAGCCTGCCCGAGCTGCTCGGCGACCAGGGCAAGCCCTGGCTCACCGATCCCGAGCGCCTGATCGTACTCTGCTCGAACGGACCCGCGCACGCCGGGCAGGCCTGGATCGAGTTGCAGCATCGCGGCATCCGCAATGCCAAGGTCCTCGACGGCGGGCTCGAACAGTTCCGCACGGACATGCTGACGCCCCCGTCGCTGCTGGGCGCCGACGAGGCCGCGGCCAAGGCCGAAGCCGCGAGCTTCGCGCTGCGGCGCGCCTGGTTCCTGATTGGACCGACTCCGCCCGATGCACGCGCCGGCAGCCATGCGAGCGACCCGAAGGAGCTCGATGGCGTGGCCGTGGTCAGCGTGCGCTGGGCGGCAGCGCAGAAGGCGCAAGTGCGCTTCGTCGACACGCGCGCATCGGCCACCGAATACGCGGCCTGGCACCTGCCCGGAGCGGTGCACCTGCCGGCGACGGCGGTGCGCAGGAAGTCGGGCGACCAGGATCTCTTCATGCACGGCGCCGACGAGCTGGCGCAGCGCTTCTCCCAGCTGGGCCTCACGCGCACGACGCCGGTCGTGCTCTATGGCGAGGACAAGATGCAGGACCTCACGCTGGTCGCCCTCGCACTGCTGCGCACCGGCCATGCGCGCCTGGGCGTGCTCGAAGGCGGCCTGCTGCGCTGGGCCGCGGAGCGGCAACCGCTCGCGAGCGGCACGGTCCCGATCGCGGCCGCCAAGTACGAGCCCAAGCCCGGAGCCGACGATTTCACGATCGGCATCGACGAGCTCGCGCGCGAGGTCGGCCAGAAGACGGTCGAGATCCTCGACGTCCGTCCCCCCGAGTTCTTCCGCGGCGAGAAGTCGACCGAGGCCAGGCCCGGGCGGATCCCGGGTTCGAGCAACCGGCCATTCGCGCAGGACCTCGTGCGCACCGAGGACGGGCACTTCTTCCGCAAGAAGGACGAGCTCCTGGCCGAGTACCAGGCCCTCGGCTTCGAGCCCAAGGACCGGGTCGTGGTCAGTTGCCGGACCGGGCATCAGGCCAGCGAGTCGTACTTCGTGCTGCGCTACCTGCTCGGCTACCAGGACGTGCGCTGGTACAACGGCTCGTGGACCGAATGGGCCCAGCGCCAGGATCTGCCGGCCGAGACCGGAGGCAAGCAATGAGCCGGCACGGCCGCCTGTCGCCGGCCATGCTCGTGCGAGTCGCCGCGCAGTTCAAAGCCCTCGCCGAACCCTCCCGCCTGCGCCTGATGCAGCTGCTGCAAGAGGGCGAGTGGAGCGTGAGCGAGCTCGCCGAGAAGTCCGAACTCTCGTTCGCGAACGCAAGCAAGCACCTGGCGATGTTGCACGGTGCCGGCTTCGTGGTTCGCCGCAAGGCGGGCCTCAACGTGCGCTACGCCCTCGCCGACGAGTCGACCCGGGAGCTCTGCGAGCTGATGTGCGCCAGGATCCGCGACCGGGCCGCGGCCGAACACAAGTCAGTGCGCGGCTGAACGCGGGCCGCGAGCGCAGGCCGCGGCGAAGCGGCGCGTGATCTCGGTGGGACGCGTGATCGCCGTGCCGACGACCACGGCATGCGCGCCGAGCTCGAACATGCGTCGCGCCTGCTCAGGGCTCCAGATGCGGCCCTCGGCGACGACCTTGCCGGGCAGCTCGCGGGCGAGCGCGCCGACCAGCGCGAAGTCCGGCTCCTCGCCGTGGCCCTTCGTCTCCGGGGTGTAGCCGGACAAGGTGGTGCCGATCCAGTCGGCGGCGTGCGCGGCCAGGCCTTCGGCCAGCGTCGCGATGTCGGCGAGGACCGGTCGCCCGGTGACTTCGCGCACCCGGCCGAGGAGCCGCAGCGCATCGTCGCCGCTCGGACGCCGGCGGTGCGTCGCATCGAGGGCGATCACGTCGGCGCCAGCGGCCGCGAGTGCGCGCGCCTCCGTGAGTCCCGCCGTGATCAGCACTTCGCCGTCCGGATAGCGGTGCTTGGTCAGGCCGATGATCGGCAGTGAGGTCACCGCGCGCACGGCCGCGACGTTCTCGACGCCACACAGACGCAGACCCACGGCGCCGCCGAGTTCGGCCGCCCGCGCGAAGGCGACGATGAACTCGGGTGCGCAGAACGGACTACCGGCCTCGGCCTGACAGGAGACGATCAGACCTGCGGGCAGGGGCCTCACCGCTTCTTGCTCTGCAGCCAGATCGGGTAGACCTTGCCGACGCCGTCCACTTCCACGGTCGTCTGCATCCGATCGTCGGTGAACAGGCTCACGCCGTAGAGGCCCGGCGCCCGGTGCTCGAACACGACCGTGCCGTCCTCGCCGCTGCCCTTGCCTCCGACCACCATGCCATCGCGGTGCAGGAACACGACCGAGAACATCTCCGGCTTGCCGTCCGGCCGCAGCACCTGCACGCGGATCTCCGAACCGCGATCGAGCTGGATCGGCAGTGGATCGGTGCGCAACAGGTCCGCAGGCAGTTCGAGCAGCACGGCCCGGGTCGCGTAACCCTCCGCAGCCACGACGAGGCTGCTGGCCTGGGGCGCGGCGCCACTGAGCTCGAAGAGACCCTGCGCATCGGTCGTCACGCCAGCCTCGCCACGGATCTCGCCCAGGTCGCGTTCGATGCCGAGCAGCACGCGCGCGCCGGCGATCGTCTTGCCCTGAGGGTCGACGACACGACCGCGGACCCTGGCCCCGGGTTCGAGCAGGATCTCGCCGAGATCGAGCTGCTGGTCCTTCTGCAGGTCGACCTCGGTCACGAACGGCGCATAGCCCTGGCAGTGCAGCACGATCTGGGACTTGCCGGCCGGGCACCGCTCCACCCGCAGCATCCCGCCCGCCATCTCGACCCAACGCGAGCGCACGCCGCGGTTGAACGGCGACATCTGCAGCAGTCCGGGCATCGGGTCCTTGCTCTCGCTGCGCAGGATGCCACCGGTGA
>CAZSKV010000575.1:0-9463 GCA_964607495.1 uncultured candidatus Brocadiaceae bacterium | reverse complement strand
GAGCACCTGTTCATGCTCGGCGTGGAGATGTCGCACACGTACCAGTCACAGAACGTGCTCGAGGCACCGCCGAGGAACACGAACTTCGTGTTCGACACGAACTCGGTGCTGCCGAAGAAGAGGTGCCCGGCCGCGAACACGGAGGCCGTCGTGATCTGCGTCGGCGCCGTGGTGCCGTCGGTCTTCGTGATCCAGAGCTGATCCGGGGAAGCCGCGGAGGTCAGGCCGGTCGTGAACACGAGCCAGGCGCCGTCCGGCGACAGGCTCCACTTGATCTGCGACGGGCCGATCGAGCCGAGGTTGCCGCCGTTCGGAGTCTGCACACGGGTCGGCGTCGCGAACTTGGAGACGTTCGAGACGGTCATCGGCCCTGCCTTCGAGATGTTCGTGACCGCAATCACGTCCTGGTCGGTCGTCGACGAGGTCGAGTTGCCGCCGATCGCGAACACCATCGTCTTGCCGTCCTGGCTCACGCGCCAGTTGCTGTAGGACCAGTAGAACGGCAGGTTGGTGCCGGTCTTGGGCACGGCGAGCTTCTTCATCGGCGACGAACCGTCGATCGGGCCCGCATAGAGCACTGCTTCGCCCGTGACGCCACCGGCGTCCTCGCCCTCGCAGAAGAACATCTCGTTGCCGATCCGCAGGTTGCCGTTGTACCAGGTGTGCATGGCCTCGGTCCCGGTCGGCGAGACGTCGAGCACGTTGAGGCCGTTGGTCCACTTCTTGGCCGGATCGGTCTTGACGAGCACGACCTTGTCGGGCGGGCCGACGTTCGGCGTCGCCGAGTTGGACGAGTCGTGGATGACCAGCACCGCGACCTCACCGTCGTCGGTGAACGCGACCTGTGGCTGATACATCGAGAAGGTCGTCGTCGGCGGGCAGGCGATCGTCGTGTCGGTCACGACCGAACCCGAGAGCACGCTGGCCGTGCCGGTCGCGCGGCTGATCGACACCAGGCTGAACTGCTTGCAGTTCGTGGTGTCGCGCAAGATGCCGAAATCGAAGCCGTTGGGCAGCGAGATGACCTGCATCGCGCCGTTGACGAGGTTGCGCACGACCCGATCACGCCGCCAGAGGTGGATGTCGGAGTTGCCCTGGGTCGTCGAGAAGTTGCCGGCGAACACCTCCACGTAGCCCTTCTGGCCGTAGTGGCGGATGATCTGGAACGCGCTCGTCGGGACCGTGCCGTTCGTCGGCGCGCTCATGTCGCTGTTCGAAACGGTCTGGAACGTGAAGTTGCCGGTGATCAGCGACGCGATCGAACCCTGGACCGTGACCGTCGTGCCGATGCCGTTCACGAAGTGCGGCGTCATGTCGGTGTCGGCGAGGTAGACCGTGTTCAGGCCGATGTTCAGGTCGACCGACTGCATGTCGAACTGCGCGTCGAGGAACGCGGGCGTGTTCGGGATCGGGATCGGCGTGGTCGTCTTGCCCGTGGCGCCGAGGGTGCCCGAGAACACGGTGCCGAGCGCATTCATGTCCAGACGCAGCAGCCCCTGGATGAAGGGCAGGTTCAGGTTGGTCACGGCGTTCGTGTGCGGTGACCAGAGCACGACGTAGGGATTGCCGGCTTCGGTCGTGGGGTGGTTGACGGTCACGTTCATCGTGCCGCCGAGCACTGGCGCGGAAGTCAGCTGGTTGGTGCGGCCCGACGTCTGGGCGACCAGGCCGGCAGCAACCGTCAAGGCGACGGTCGCCGAAAGGGCGGTTCGGAGCATGGGGATCATCGACAGGGAGGGATTGGGGGAATGGGGCGATTGCCCGGAAAAACGCAGCGCAGAAGGATACCGCAGGGCCGACCCACCTCGAACTCCCCCGGCCTACCTGGGATCGCCGAGCTCCCGGACCCGCACCTGACGGAAGCGGACGACCTCGCCCTGGGAGTGGTTCTGCAGGCCGATGTGACCGCGGGTTCCGCGCGAACCCACGAACTCGCTCACGAGCTCGCGATTCAGATGCACGGTGTACTTCTGGCCGACCACGCGGATCGTGAAGTGGTTCCATTCGCCGCAGGGCTTGCTCGCGCGCCTCGTGGCCGCGGCGAACGAGTAGACCGCGCCGGTGCCCTGCTTGCCCTCGGCGGCATCGCAGATCTGCACCTCGTATCCCTGCTCGACGGCGTCCCAGGGACCGCGCGGCGCCGGGAAGCGCACGAACACGCCCGCGTTGTCGCCTGGTTTCGTGAGCGCCCACTCGAGTTCGAGCTCGAAGTCACCGAAGGCGAGTTCCGAGAACCAGAGCAGGCCCATGCCGCCATCGGTCACGAGCTCGCCATCGGCGATCGTGAACCTGCCGGGTCCGCTCATCGTCCAGCCGGCGAGGGTCTTGCCGTCGAAGAGGTTCCGCCAGCCATCGACAGCGGGCGCCCAGTGCGACTTCGCGGCCGCCCAGCGCAGGGCATTGGCGATCAACTTCTGGAACTCCTTGTTCGCGTAGGCTTCCGGACCGTGTCCGAGCGCGGCGTAGCACACGCGGCCTGCGCCGTAGTTCTTGGTCCACGCGAGCGGCCTGGTCTGTCCGCCACTCTCGCCGACGAGCAGCACGCTCTTGTCGTCGAGGCGCACGTCGTCGAGCCAGTAGAACTCGTCCTGGTGTTCGATGTCGCCGACGCCGGCGAGCACCGGATGGTCGCCGAGGACCTTCTTCGCGGTGATCTTGCCGAAGGGCGGGTGGTGCTTGAACTTGCCACCGACCATCGCCACGTAGTCGCGGCTCCACTTGAAGGTGTCGGCGGCACAGTGCAGGCCGACGAACCCGCCGCCCTGGCGCACGAAGTGCAGCAGCGAGTCGCGCTCGTCCTGGTTGGTGCCGAGGATCTCGCCCTGCGTGTAGGCGAGGATCACGTCGCAGCGGCTGCGGAGATCCGGGGTCAGGGCCCTGCTCGGCCGCTCCTCGGGCTTCTCGGGCGCCTTCTCGCCGTCGGCGAGCAGGTGCACGCGCGTGACCTCGAGCGCGAGCTGGCCTTGCAGGCCGGCGAGCAGGGTCTCGGGGTTCTTGGTGAAATCGTGGAAGCCGCCGCCGGTCAGGAACAGCACGCGCAAGGGCGCGGCCTGCGCCGGCAACACCGCCGCGAGCAGGGTCGCGGCCAGCAGGCGGATCACAGGCCCACCCACATCGCGAGGCCGCAACCTACGCAGACCGCGCCGGCGAGACCGTGCGCGGCCCGCCGCCAGCCCAGAGCCACCCGCGGCAGGCCGACCATGCCCACCGCGACCATCGCCGCCATCGTGAAGGTCGTGGCCAGGCTGAACGCGAGCGAGACCGACAAGGCCGCGCCGAATCCGCCTTCGGCCCAGGCCGCTGCGCCACTGGGCAGCAGCCACTCGCAAGGTCCGAGCGCGAACACCAGGAAGAAGGCCAGCGAGAACGCGCGCTCGCGCGGCGCGCGCAGACCCGTGACGGCCAGCGCCAGACCGGTGGCGATCAGCCCCGCGGCTGCGATCTGCGTGCCCCAGGCGATCCCCGCCACCGAGCCGAGCAGAGACATCGCCACCGCGAGCACCAGGAAGCTGCTCGCGCAGTGGACGAGCCCGCAGGCGACGGTCATGCCGAGCGCGCGGCGCAGCGACCAGTCCCGCGCCTTCGCGAGTCCCAGCAGCGGCAGGTAGTGATCGGGACCGCGCAGCGTGTGGACGACGCCGACTGAGAGAGCGAGCAACAGGAGGGACCAGTTCATGTGAGCAACAAAGTACCGCGTACTCTTCTCCGTACGAAAACTACGCAGTAGTCATTCCACGAACCGATGCCCGACCGGGACGCGACGGCCGTCCCAGCAGCGGTCCGACACGCGCAGGGTCGGCGGGTACTGGAAGCGCTTGAACTCCGCGCGCTCGATGCGCGCGGCGATCGCCTTGACCTCGGCCAACGGCATCCCCGTCTTGCGGCTCGTGTCGCTGACCGACAGTTCGCGCTCGATCAGGCAGCGCAGCACGGGATCGAGCTGGTCGTAGGGCGGGAGGTGATCGGTCGTGAGCTGGCCGGCACGCAGCTCGGGCGAGGGGGGTTTCTGCAGCGTGTGCAGCGGGATCCGGGTCGCGGAGCGGTTCAGATGGCGCGCGAGCTCGTAGACCTCGGTCTTCCACAGGTCCGCGATCACGGCGAGCGCGCCACAGGTGTCCCCGTAGAGCGTGCAGAAGCCCACCGCGCACTCGCTCTTGTCGCCGGTCGCGAGCACGAGGTGGCCGTGCTTGTTGGCATGGGCCATCAGGATCACGGCCCGCGCCCGCGCCTGCAGGTTCTCCTCGGTCACGTCGGCGGGCTTGCCGGCGAAGTGCGCCGCGAGCGTGCGCTCGAATGCGTCGCACACGGACGTGATCGGCACGATCTCGTGCTGGATGCCGAGGTTCTCGCACAGGGCCTTCGCGTCGGTCAGCGAGTGCTCGCTCGAGAACTTCGACGGCATCAGCAGGCCCACGACGTTCTGTTTGCCGAGCGCGTCCGTCGCCAGCGTCGCGGTCACGGCGCTGTCGATGCCGCCGGAGACGCCGATCACGGCCGAGCGGAAGCCGAACTTGCGGAAATAGTCGCGCAGACCCTGGACGAGCGCCTTGTAGGTCATCTCGATCGCAGGCACCTCGGGCAGCGGCTCGCACCACTCGTGCTCGGTGTCGACGACGATCACCGCCGGTTCGAAGTAGCGCGGCGGGAACGCGAGGCCCTCCGGTTGGATCGCGAGCGAACCGCCGTCGAAGAGCAGCCCGACATTGCCGCCGACCAGGTTCACGTAGACGATCGGCACCCGGTGCCTCGCTGCCGCGGCCTGCACCATCTTGCAGCGGAAGGCCTCCTTCGCGTGGTTCCAGGGGCTCGCCGACAGGTTGACGACCACTTGGGCGCCCGCCTTGACGACGCATTCGACGGGATCGAGCGCGTAGCGGCGATGGCTGAAGAACTCGGCGTCGTTCCAACCGTCCTCGCAGATCACGATCCCGACTCTCTGATCCGCGACCGTGATCAGGTTCTCCTGCGGCCGGGTCCACGGCTCGAAGTAGCGCGACTCGTCGAAGATGTCGTAGGTCGGCAGCAGGGACTTGCGCGCGACGACGCGCGCGAGCCCGTCCTCGAGCAGGGCCGCGGCGTTGTACAACGGGCGGCCACCGCTGCGCCCGGCATCCGGATTCTGTTCGAGACAGCCGACCAGCACCGGCAGGTCGGGCGGCAGATTCTGGGCGAGGCTGTCGAGGCTGTGGTCGTGTGCCGCCAGGAACGCCGGCCGCAGCAGCAGGTCCTCGGGCGGGTAACCGCAGATCGCGAGCTCGGGGAAGATCACGAGCTGCGCCCCATCCTTCTGCGCGCGGTGCACGGCATCCTCGATCAGGCGCCGATTGCCCTCGAAGTCGCCCACGGTCGTGTCGATCTGTCCGATGCCGATCTTCACTGGATCATCTCACTGCCACCGGCAGGGAGAACTCCACATGTTCCTCTACGCCGGACACTTCCTCCACCGCGTCCGCGCCGAGTTCACACAGGCGCCGCACGACGGCCTGCACGGAGACCTCGGGGGTCGACGCGCCGGAGGTCACGCCGATGGTCCGCTTGCCGCTGAACCAGCGGGGATCGATCTGCTCGGGTCCGAGCAGCAGGTAGGACGGCACACTGGACGCAGCCCCGAGCTCGCGCAGGCGGTTGCTGTTCGAGGAACTCGCGTCGCCGATCACGAGCCACAAGTCGACGCGTCCGCGCAGGTTCTTGACCGCATGCTGCCGGTTCGTCGTCGCGTAGCAGATGTCCTCCTTGCGTGGCGTCGTGAGCTGAGGGAACCGCCGCCGCAACACGTTCATCGTCGCCATCGCCTCGTCCACCGAGAGCGTGGTCTGCGTCAGCACCGCGACCTTGGCCGGATCTGGCACCTGCACCGCCTCAGCCTCGCGCGGATCCGAGACGACGATGGTCCGGTCGGCAGCCTCGCCAACGACGCCAATGACCTCGACGTGGTCGCGGTGCCCGATCAGAAGGATCGTGTAGCCCTCGCTCGCGAAGGTCCGCGCTTCCATGTGCACCTTGGTCACGAGCGGACAGGTCGCGTCGACATAGCGCAGCCCGAGGTCCTTGGCCTCCTCGAACACGCTCGGTGCGACGCCGTGAGCCGAGAAGATCACGTGCCCGCCCGCGGGCACTTCCCGCAGGTGATCGACGAAGATCGCGCCCTTCTGCTGCAGGTCCTCGACGACGACGCGGTTGTGCACGATCTCGTGCCGCACGTAGACGGGCTTGCCGAACTTGGCGAGGGCACGTTCGACGATCTCGATCGCGCGCTCGACGCCGGCACAGAAGCCACGGGGACGGCACAGGAGGACTTTCATCTGGGCCGCACAGTGTGCGCCGGCGGCGCTGTCAGGGAAAGTGGCCGGTCGGCCTCACTGCAGTTCGAGGATCAGGGCTTCCCCGTAGCTGACGATGCCGGTTACGGCCGTGTACGACCCGGTCGCATACACGCGCGCGACCCCGAGCGGCCCACAGACGTCGCCGCGCACGCCGAGGGAAGTCGAGTGCTTGAGCGGATTGGCACCGATGTCCTGCACGATCGCCTGGGCGAAGATCTCGAGTCCCACGATGCCACGGCTCGACGGCAGATCGAGCTTGAGCCGGCCGACACCCTGACCATCCGCGACGCCGATCAGGCCGACCAGGAACTCGACGTTGACATAGCAATCCCATCCGCCGAGCAGGGTCAGGTCGACCGGCAGCGGCTGGCCCGACCAGGTGCCGGTTTCGCCGCCCCCGAGCACGACTGCGAACGGCACCCCGGGCGGCGCCTCGTCCACGGTGAACGTGACCGGGGATCCGGCCTGGATCGACTCGGAGATCCCGAGGTGCAACGGCTGCCGGTTGCCGCTGGTCACGCAGCGCGGACCCTGCTTGCCGAACCAGCGCACCTGGGACTTGCAGCCCGCCGGCGAGTCGATCGGGTACGAACCCGACGGCTGGCTCACGATCAGCATCTCGAGCGCGAGGCCCTTGGTCTGCTGGCCGTACGGCGTGCGCACCGGTGTGAGGTCGAAGAAGCTCGCCTGGGCGAACGGGATGTAGGTCCAGTACTGCCTCGGCACCGGCACGGGCGTGCTCGCCGGGCGCGCGGGCAACGCCAGGTTGAACGCCGTCTGCACGATGTGCGCGTCGACACCGTGGTTCTTGTCGAAGGTCGGACTCGCGGCCTCGGCCCGCGCGAAGGTCGTCGACATCCGCATCGTCAACGTCGCGAACTGCTTCTGCGCTATCGCACTCGTCAGTCCATCGGGACGGATGTAGAGCCGTGACAGCTGCACCGGGGCCGCGAACGGCAGCTCCTCGGCGTTGTAGATCACCTGGTAGCGCATCGGCCCGCTGGTGCCGAACGGCAGGTTCGAGGCGGAGCCGCCTTCGACGGCCGCGAGCGTCTTCGGCACGACATGACCGCTCTGGCCCGAAATCGAGACCGCAAGCAGCGCGGCGAATCCCGATCCGAGGCATGGGTTCATGCCCATGACATCGGCCAGGGAGCCCCTCCTACTGCAGTACGGCCTGCTCGCGGGCTGTCGCAGAATCGGACGCCGTCACTCAAGCAGGCCGGCGGATCTTCCGACACTGGCGCACGGCTCACGGGGAACGACATACATCGGGAGAAAGTGAAGTCATGCAACTCGAACAGATCACCGCTCCTCCTGCGCAGTCGCCGCAGATGCGCTACGCATCGCTGCACCGCGCACTGGAGAAAGGCATCGACTCGGACTCGACCTACATCGAGCTCGTGAAGGTGTGCGTGCAGCTCGCGCTCAATGACGAGGCGGTGCGCATGTTCCATCAGGTCGAGGACCCGCGGGAGCGGCTGCACCTGCAGAACCTGTTGCTGCGTCATCGTGTGATCACGGAGCCGATCCTCGATCTGAGCGGCGGCAAGGCGCCACGCGAGCGCCAGCTGACGTTCCGTGAGGAGATCACCAGCGCGTTCCAGTTCCTGTTCCACGATCATCTGCCGATCTCGGTCATCTCCCTGACGATCGCGTTCCCGGTCATCGTCGGGGTCGGCGGCATGGTCACGCAGAAGACCCACTCGGCGGTGCTCAGCATGCTCGTGATGCTGCCCGGCGTGTTCGCCCTGGCACTCGTCTGCGGCCTCGCGCGGCGCATCCTCCTGGACGCCCGCAGTGGTCGTGACGAGGCCCCGCGGATCTCGGACGTCAGGGAGCTGGTCCACGAGGGTGGGTACTCGCTCTTCGACGCCGCGCTCTTCACGGCGATCTGCATGGGCCCGGCGGTCGTCCTCTACGAGGTCGGCCAGGGTCTCTGGGCCATGCTCGGCGCGCTCGCGCTCGGCGGTCTCCTGCTGCCGATGGCGCTCGTGCTGCGCACGATCCGCGGCGACTGGGCGACCCTGGCCCCGCACTTCCTGTTCGCGGCGATCGCGAAGGGCGGCATGCCGTACCTGCGCACTGCGCTGGTCGCGATGGCGTTGTTCGCACCGGCGCTCGCCGCCGGCTACGCGACGCTCGGATCCGAACCCTACCTGGTCTTCTCGGTGCTCGGCCCGCTGGTCGTGGCCCCGGTGTGCGTCGCCGCGCGCCTGCTCGGCCGCATGGTCGAGAGCCACGCCGACCGGCTGAGCTCGTTCACCGTCGACTGCGAGGCGCCGGCCGAACATCGCGACAAGGCGATCGTCACGGTCGCTGCCACGCGCACGCCGTCGGAGATCCGTCGCGCCTCTGCCGCAGCGGCGTCCAAGGCGCAGGCCAGGCCCGCATCACGGCCCGCATCCGCGCCACAGCACACGCCGCTGCAGAAGCAGGAGCCGAAGAAGATCTCGACTCCTGCCCCGGCGCCGATCAAGAACCCGACTCCAGTCGAGCGCAAGCCGGTCACTAGCCAGAAACCGCAACCACAGCAGAAGCCGGCGCAGCAGCCAGTGGTCACGCCCGCAACCCGGGCGACCGACCCGAACCTGCCTCCTGACCTGCAGGGCATCCCCGGACTGCGGACCGTGACCGGACCTGCGCGCACCAGCACGCACGCCGCGTCGGCGACCAAGCGTCGCTGAATCCGTCCTGGGTCCGTGCCAGAATCGCCGCTCTATGCGGCGATTCTGCTTCGTGGCCCTGCTGGCCTCCCTCTCTCCGGCGCAGGACGCGTACTACGAGATCCCGCTGCGGGAGATCGTCGCCCCGGACAGCGTGCACGGCGAGTGGTCGCGGCGCGCGATCGGCCGCCAGGAGATGGCGCCGCGCGTCGTCCTCGCCGGCCCGGGCGAGGCGCTCTGCGACTTCGGCACGGCGACCTGGATCCAGACCCCGCGTCAGTACGTCCAGGACGGCGTGCTCCATGTGCGCGCCCCCGCCGGCAAGGAGCTGGCGGCGAAGCTCTACGTCCCGGCCGCCGGCTGGAACGCGATGGACGTGCACGAGTTCGTGCTGCGCCCGGCCCAGGCCAAGGTGGACGGCGAGCAGCGCTTCCTCACCGCCCGCGCGGCGCATCTGCGCGCGCTGATGGCACG
>CAZSKV010000574.1:0-3852 GCA_964607495.1 uncultured candidatus Brocadiaceae bacterium | reverse complement strand
GCGACCTGCGCGGCAGCGCCGGCTTCGAGGCGCGCTGGCGCACCTCCGACTACTCGCCGGCGAAGGGCAGCTACGCCTCCAGCATCCGGGTCCCCGGCGACACCGAGGAGGTGCGCTTCGGGCCGACCATCGGCGTCGACTGGCGCACGCACTACGAGAAGGTCACGGGCCTCGACACGCTCGACTACGTCGAGGACCTGTGGTTCGGCGTTTCCGCCGTGGTGCGTCCCGGCCTCGCCCTGCGCGACGAGGTCGGCCGCGGCAGCCAGACGCAACCGCTGCTGAGCGGTGTGTTGAAGGCCTCGGTCGAGCCGTGCGCTTCGACCTACCTGACCTTCGAAACCGCCGGCTCGGCGCGCTGGCATGGAGGCGACGCGGTCGGCTGGAAGGCCCTCTCGGCCCTGCACGCGTATCAGCGCTCGCTGCCGCTCCAGACGCTCGCGGCCAGCCTGACCTACGAGGCCGAGTTCGAGACCCAGGACCTGCCGCCCCAGCTCACGCTCGGCGAAGACAACGGCCTGCGTGGCTACCCCGCGCGCGAGTTCGCCGGCACCCGCGTGATGCGCCTGAACCTCGAGGACCGGATCGACACTGGCATCACGATCTGGTCCGTCCATGTCGGCGCGGTCGCGTTCACCGACGTCGGCTGGGTGCACGGCGACGCGCAGGGCCTGACGATGGACTCGCCGATCCGCTCGGTCGGAGTGGGCCTGCGCTTCGGGTCGTCCAACCTGCTCGGCAACCGCGTGGTGCGCCTCGACTTCGCGTGGCCCCTCGACGAGGTCGGTGGCACCGACTACGGCATGTCGATCTCGGCGTCGATGGGCCAGGTGTTCGGGTGGTTCGGGAACCTGGCCGAGCTGAAGGACTGAAGGCCCGGTGCCTACCGCGTGCCGGGTGCCGGCGGAGCGCAGAGCAGGCTGTGCACGACCTCGGCCACGAGCGGCGCGAGCCGGCGCGCGAGCTCGGCGTTCGCATATCCCGCGAAGGCGACACTCGTCGTGACGTCCAGCGGCACGTCGAGCGGCCCGCCCCGCGGGTCGCGGACGACGCATCCCGACTCCTCGGCGACGAGCACCGTGCACAGGTCGTAGGGACGCGAGCACAGCGAGCTCGCGACGCCGAGCGCCGCATGCACGAGCGGCCGCACGTCCAGTACGAAGCGATCACGGCCCAGCACGAGCTCCGCGAGCTGGCCGCCGGAGCTGATGTACTGGTCGGTGTAGACCTCGCACTTGTCGGGATGCCACGGGCCGAGCGCCTTGGCCATCAGCGCCTCGTCGAGACGCGCGGTCAGCTCCTTGCCCCCGGGGAAGTAGTTGGCGACCGAGGCGAAGCCGTGGCGCAGATCGCTGGCCGGCGAAGGCCTCGGCACGAACCCGCTCTCCGTGCCGCGGTCGAGGTCGAGCCGCCGCGCGCGGACGCCACGGCCGCGCTCGGCACAGAGGACGTCGACGCGGTTCTGACGCGTGGTCGGCAGCTCGGTCATCGCCGCGCAGACGACGTCGGCGAGGCGGGTGTCCTGGCCCTTCTCGGGAGCGACGGCGAACAGGCTCCAGGCCGAGCGCTTGTCGTGCATCAGGCCGCGGGTGCCGTCGATCGGGTCGGCGATGACCCGCCATCGCGGTGGCCCGCTGCCGAAGCGCCGGCCCTCGGGCTCGATGCCCTCCGCGAAGAGCACGAAGCTGTCGTCGCGCGCCCAGTCGGCGCAGGCGCGCAGCAGGATCGACTCCGCCGCGGCGTCGATCGCGAAGATCGTGTCGCCGGGACCGTCACGGTCGATCGCCGACCATGCGGCGGGATCCTGGTTCGCCATCTGCCGGCGCAAACTCGTGCGGATCTCCGCTTCGACCGCGACGAGGCGCCCGATCCAGTTCAGCGCTGCCCTCGCTCGCGGTCGACCGCGAGCTGGCGCCGCTGCGGTTCGGGCAGTGCGCCGATCGCTGCGTCGTAGACGCTCGCCGGCAGGTCGTCCGCGAAGCGCGCGAGGAACGGCATCGCCGACTTCGGGGCCTCGCGCGCGAGACCGGCCAGCAGCCGGCAGAGCGCCTCCTGCACCTGGGGCGAGCGGTCGCGCGTCGCGAGCTCGGCCACGAGCAGCGCCGTGCGCAGCGCCTTGGTGCCGAAGTGCAGCGAGCCGGTCGCGAAGGCGACCGCGGCCCGGCGGTGCAGAGGGTTCATGTGGCGGGCGAACTCGGTCAGCCGGCGCTGCACGATCGGCAGCTCGGCAACCGTCGTTCCGAGCGCGTGTGCGAGCTTGTCGATCAGGTCGACGTCGGCCAGGCGCGGGAACCACTCGAGGCAGCGCACGAGGTGGGCTTCGGTCAGCTTCTTGGCCGCATCCTCGAGCAGCGCGAGCGCGAGCTCCTTCTCCTCCCGGAATCGTGCGCCGTGGAACAGACGCTCGATCATGTCGAAGAGCGAATCGGGATCGCGCGAGTACTCGGCGGCCACGTGGCGCTGTGCCGCGGAGACGGTGCGCGCGTGCACGCCGAGCCAACGCTCGCGCGAGTGCGCTTGCTTCGCCTTCTTGGTGGCGCGGGCACTGTCCGCGCCCTCGTGCAGCCGCGTGTGCACGATCCTGAGGATGTCTGCGCGCTCGTTCCGGGTGGACCGGACTCGCTTGCCTGTCATGAGTGGCTCTATGTCGGAGGATTCTATACGTTGCCGCATGCGTGCAAGAGGGCCCTTAGCTCAACGGTCAGAGCAGCCGGCTCATACCCGGTTGGTTGCGGGTTCGAATCCCTCAGGGCCCACCATCCTGCCGCTCGGTCGGCAGCAGGCAGCGGAAGTCGGGTTCGTCGCGCAGCGAGAGCAGATCGACCTCGCCGGCGAGGCCCTTGCGCAACGTGGGATCCAGGCCGCAACCGAGCGCCAGTTCGTCGAGCGCGCGCCGCTTCTCGCCGAGCAGCGCGAGGTAGCAGCCGAGGTTGTAGTGCGCGATCGCGGACTTGGGCGTGCGCGTGAGCATGCGCTCCATGCAGCGCGCGGCGCCGGCGACGTCGCCGGTCCGCTTGCGGCACCAGGCCTCGCGGAGGTCGAGCCACTCCCGATCGTGATCCAGCTGCTGGATGGCTTCGAGATCCTGCAGGGCTTCGGCGTGCCGCCCGAGGGCCACGTTGGCGTCGACGCGGAGCGCCAGCGCGATCGCGCGGGTTGCCGCATGTTCGAGCAGCGGCGCCAGGCCGTTCAGGGCCCGCTCCGGCGCTCCCAGCTCGATCCAGCCCTCGATCTCGACGGCGAGGCGTTGCAGGGTCTGCGGCAGGGGAGGCACGGTCCGGGATGCTACACCTCGTGTCCGCGCGCCAGGACGGGGGCGATCGCCGCGATCTTGCCCTGCGTGAGCAGGACCGCCTGATCCGCGAGGTTGACGGTCGGACAGACGTGGCGTGGCACCAGTTGCAGCATGGTGCCCATGGCCGGCAGCCGACCGTCGGTGGCGAGCAAGGGCAGGTGCTCTTCGCTGGGATGCTGGGCGATCAGCCGCGGCCAGCCCACGACCTCGCAACACGGATCTCCGGCGGCCGCATCCAGCGCCTTGCTGCCCGCGTCGCAGGTCACCCGGTCCGCCCCCGGACGGCTGATCACCCGGGTGAGCACCGTCACCGCTGGCAGGAACCCGGGGATGCCGAACTCCTGGCTCGTCGTGTCCCAGTAGACGACGGTGCCCGGACTGACGCTGTGGTGGCGTCCCGTGAACCCAGGGTAGGCCAGGGCGCTCGGGAACGCCGGCGTGCCGCTGGTCACCAGTTCCAGCCGCGGGTCGAGCTTCAATTCGGCGACGAGCGCCAGGACCTCCGCGTAGAGACGGAAGCACTCTGCGTCCCGATCTGCCCCGGCGGGCGCGCGCAC
>CAZSKV010000573.1:0-12518 GCA_964607495.1 uncultured candidatus Brocadiaceae bacterium | reverse complement strand
TCCCGGTGGTCAGGTCCATCACCGGCTGGTTGCCGCCGTGATGGCCGAACTTCATCTTGAAGGTCTTGGCACCGAAGACCTGGCCGTGGATCTGGTGGCCGAGGCAGATGCCGAACACCGGGACCTTGCGCACCAGGGTCTTCACCGCGGCGACCGCGTAGCCGAGGATCGCCGGATCGCCGGGGCCGTTCGACAGGAACACACCCTTGGGCTGGCGCGCGAGCACCTCTTCGGCCTTGGTGTCGGCCGGCACGACCGTGACCTCGAAACCGCTCTCGACCAGGGACCGCAGGATGTTCCGCTTCATGCCGAAGTCGTACGCGACGATCGGCAGCCTGGGACGGGACGGATCGCGGCCCGGGGGGGCGATCCCGAACGGCGACTCCTGGCCGCGGGTCCACGCCTGGATCGAGCCGGTCGTGACCGCGAGCACGTGGTCCTCGTCCGAGACCGACGGCGCCTTGCGCACGCGCTCGACCAGTTGCTCGTCGCCCGCCTCGGCATCCTCGGTCAGCAGCACGCGCATCGCGCCATGGTCGCGCACGCGCCGCGTGAGCATCCGCGTGTCGACCTCGTCGATCCCGGGCACTCCGTGCTGGATCAGGTACTCGTCGAGTTCCCCGGCCGAGCGGAAGTTGCTGCTGCGCCCGCAGGCCTCGCGCACGATCAGGCCGGAGAGCCAGACCCTGATGGACTCCTCGTCCTCGCTGTTGACCCCGTAGTTGCCGATGTGCGGGTTGGTCAGCAGGACGGTCTGGCCGCGGTAGCTCGGGTCGGTCAGGATCTCCTGGTAGCCGGAGAGCGAGGTGTTGAAGACGAGCTCGCCGATGCTCTCGCGCGGCGCGCCGAACGCGCGGCCACGCAACACGGTGCCATCTTCGAGGACCAGGCGGGCAGGACGGCGCAAGGGCGGGGGGTGGTTCAGGGCTGCGGTTCGCGAGCGCGGATGCGGTTGATCTGGGCCGCGAGATAGCCGGCCCCGAAACCGTTGTCAATGTTGACGACGCCGACGCCGGCGGCGCAGGCGTTCAACATCGTGAGCAGGGCGGCGAGCCCCTCGAAGGCGGCGCCGTAGCCGACGCTCGTCGGCACGGCGACGACGGGCACCGCGAGCTGTCCGGCCAGCACCGAGGCGAGGGCGCCTTCCATCCCGGCGACCGCGATCACGACATGGGCCGCGCGGATCTGCGGCAGACGTTCGAGCAGTCGGTGCAGGCCGGCGACACCCAGATCGGCGTGCACTTCGACGGCGCCGCCGAGGATCTCGGCCGTGACCCTGGCTTCTTCGGCGACCGGCAGGTCCGCCGTGCCCGCGGCGACGATCGCGATCCGTCCGGTCCGTGGCAGCGGTGCCGGGTCGTGCGTGATGCAGCGCGCGTCGGCGTGCCAGACGGCGTCCGGCACGCGCCTGGCGACGGCGGCGAAGTGCTGCGCGCTCGCCCGGGTCAACAGGACCCGCGGGGCGCGGGTCAGGATCGTCGCCGCGATCTCGGCCGCCTGCTCCGGCGCCTTCCCCTGGCAGAACACCACCTCGGGGAAGCCACAGCGCAGCTCGCGTTCGTGGTCGACGGTCGCGAACGGCAGCTTGCCCGCTGGCGCGAGCGCCGCGAGGGCGGCGTCGACGCTGAGTTCGCCGCGTTGCAGGCGCTCGAGCACTTCGCGCAGGCCAGGGTTCACGCGCGCAGGCTCCGCGGATGGGGCCGGCTGGTCGCGACGGCATCGAGCCCCAGCTCGCTGATGCGGCCCTGCCGCCAGTATTCGTGGCCGAGGCCGGCCACCATCGCGCCGTTGTCGGAGCAGAGGTCGAGCGGCGGGAACACCTGCTCGAGCCCGGCCAGCCGCGGCGCGGTCGCGAGGCGGGTGCGCAAGAGCTCGTTGCGCGCGACGCCGCCGCCGATGCTCAGCGAGCGCGCGCCGATCCGATCGGCAGCTGCCACCAGCCGGTCGACGAGCACGTCGACGACTGCGCGCTGGAACGACGCGGCCAGGTCCGCGACCTCTCGCGCCGAGAGCGCCGGCAGCGGCCGTTCGAGCGCGTTGCCGCGCAGCGAGTAGAGCAATGCGGTCTTCAACCCGGAGAACGAGAAGTCGAGCGAGTCCCGGCCGAAGCCGCTGCGCGGCAGCCGCAGGGCCTGGTCGTTGCCGGTGCGCGCGGCAGCCTCGATCGCGGGACCGCCCGGGTAGGGGAGTCCGAGCAGGGCCGCCGCCTTGTCGAGTGCCTCGCCGGCGGCGTCGTCGCGCGTGGTGCCGATGCGCTCGGACTGGCCCTTGCCGCGCAGGGCGTAGAGTGCGGTGTGCCCGCCCGAGGCCACGAGCGACAGGCACGGCAGCGCAAGGTCGGGCTTGGTCATGAACGCCGCGTGCAGGTGCGCCTCGATGTGGTCGACGCCGACCAGCGGCTTCGCGAAGCGCCAGGCGAGCGTCTTCGCAGCCGCGAGGCCCACCAGCAGGCAGCCGATCATCCCCGGCCGATGCGTGACCGCGATCGCCGCCAGGTCGGCGGGACCACACCCGGCGCGCTCCAGGGCTTCCGCGATCGTCGGCACGATCCGCGTCGTGTGCGACCGGCTCGCGACCTCGGGCACGACGCCGCGCCAGCGTTGGTGCAGGGCGACCTGCGAGAACACGACGTTGCTGCGGATCTCGGCGCCACCGGCCACGACCGCGGCGGCGGTCTCGTCGCACGAGGTCTCGATCCCGAGCACGAGTTCGTTCATTTCGCCGCCCTCGTGGCGGGGCGGCTGTCGAGACCCAGCAGCAACCGGGCCTGGGCGAGGGCCTCCTGCAACTGCGGGTCGTCGGCTGGCGCCGCCGGCTCGAGCGTGTCGACGCGGTGGCGCGCGGCCAGGGCCTTGGCGCGCTCGCGCCGCGCGGCCGGGATCTCGCGGGCGTCGAGGCCGGCGTGGATGCGTGGCGCCGTGCCGCGGGCCAGCGCGACCGGATGCTCGGGCGTGATGCCGCCGCGGTCCGCCTCCGCGACGTCGTTCACGCGTTCCCACGCGCGATGCAGCAGGCCGTTCGCGTCACGCACGTGCGCCGTGGGCCGCACGCGCTGGTTGATGTCGCGCCCCTTGGGCGTGAAGTAGTGCGCGGTCGTGAGCTTGAGCCGGAAATCGGCGCCCTTCCAGCGATAGATGCTCTGCACGAAGCCCTTGCCGTAGCTGCGTTCCCCGACGATCCGCGCGCGGCCATGGTCCTGCATCGCCCCGGCGAACACCTCGCTCGCGCTCGCCGAGCTGCCGTCGATCAGCAGCACGAGGGGCAGGGCCTCGTGCCGGCATTCCTGCGGCTTCGCGTCGTGCCGGGCCTCGACGTCGCCGCCGCGCTTCTTGAGCGTCACGATGTTGCCGTGCGTGAGGAACCGGTTCGCGAGCAGCACGCTCTCGTCGAGCAGGCCGCCGCCGTTCTGCCGCAGGTCGATCACGAGCGTGCGCAGCCCCAGGGGCAGCAGCGCCTCGATCTCGGCGTCGAACTCCTTCACCGTGTCGTGCTGGAAGCTGCTGACGTGCAGGTAGCCGACGCCCGCGGCCGGATCGAGCATGCGCGCCCACTGCACGCTGCGCTGCTGCACCGGGGCGCGCTCGACTGCGACCTCGAAGGGCGCGGCGCCGTCGCGTTCGATCCGCAGCCGGACCTGCGTGCCCCGCGGTCCGCGCACGTGTTCGGCCAGTTGCTCGAGTCCTTGCTTGCTCGCCATGTCCTTGCCGTCGACGGCGAGAATCCGGTCGCCGACTTCGAGCCCGGCGCGCTCGGCCGGGCTGCCGGAGATCGGGTAGAAGATCGTCGGCGGCACGGCGCGCGGCAGCAGTTGGATGCCGATGCCCTCGTAGGTGCCGCTGTTGCCTTCGTCGAATTGCGGCGCCTGGGCGGCCGGCACGAAGTCGGACCACGGATCGAGACTGTGCACGAGGCCGTCGATCGCCTCCTCGAGGAGCTTCCTGCCGTCATGCGGGTCGATGTGGTGCTCGAGCACGCTCTGATGGACCAGGCGCAGGGCCTGCAGCTCCTTCTCCGGCAGCCCCGAGCCGCCGAACCAGACCCGGAAAGCGATCAGCCCGACGACGACCGCGAGCGTGCCGTTCAGCAGCCAGAGCGAGAGGGGAATCGACGGTTTGGCGGGCATGTGGATCGTGGCGGCCGGGATGCTACCTCCCCGCGGCTCCAGGACTCTCACGCTGCCCGCGGCGCAGCCGTAGGATCCCCGCGCCCCACCTGGCAGTCTCGTCCCGATCCTCGCATGGCCCGCATTCTCGCCGTTGACGACTCGGATCAGAACCTGATCCTGATCGAGCTCTACCTCAAGGGTCCGGAGTTCGAGGTCGTCACGACGCGCAGCGGCACCGAGGCCTTGCAGCTCGTGCTCGACCAGGACTTCGACCTCGTCTTGCTCGACGTCGTGATGCCGACGATGGGAGGGTTCGAGATCTGCCGCCGGCTGAAGGAGGACCCGCGGACCGCCGCGATCCCCGTGATCTTCCTGTCGGGGCGGCTGCGCGACGAGGCCGACAAGCTGCACGGCTACGAGATCGGCGCGGTCGACTACATCACGAAGCCCGTGGACCGCGAGCAACTGCTCGCGCGGATCCGGGTCATGCTGCGGTTGCGCGAAGCCCGCAGCGAGCTCGAGCGCAAGAACCAGCGCCTCGACGACCTGTTGCGCGACAGCCAGGTCGCGCGCGAGGCCCTCGGCAAGCGCGTCGAAGCCCTCGAGCGCCTCGTCGCTGCGCTCGAGGCGCCGCCGCAGGACGCGGTGTTCCTGCTCGATGCGAGCGACCGCGTGGTCGCCTGCAACGCCACGGCCGAGTTGCGCTTCGGCGCCGCCCAGGCCCAGCAACCGTTGCCGGTCGGACTCGCCCGCCTGCTGCAGGCCGCGGACGCGGGATCGCGCGCGGACCCGGTGGTGGATCCGCAACCGGCACCCGGAGCGCCGCCCGGCGGCCGCTCGTACCTGGTGACGCGCGAGGGTTTGGCGCGCGCCGGCGGCGATCCGAGCGGTTCCCTCGTGACCTTGCGCGACGTGACCACGGTTGCGGCGGAGCGCGCGAAGCTCCAGGCACGCGAACTCGCGTGCCTGGGTGTCCCGGCACGCGCGGCCAGCGATCGCTACGCGATCTCCGGGTTCACCGGCCACAGCGCGGTCCTGCAGCCGCTCATCGGGCAGGTCGATCGCCTGCGCCAGGGGCGCTCGACGGTGCTGATCTACGGGGAGAGCGGGACCGGCAAGGAGCTGGTCGCGCGGGCCCTGCACTACGACGGCCCCTATGCGAACCGGCCGTTCATCCCGATCCACTGCGGGGCGATCTCTCCCGAGCTGATCGAGAGCGAACTCTTCGGCCACGAGAAGGGCGCGTTCACCGGGGCCGGAGCCAGCAAGCAGGGCCTCTTCGCCGCCGCCGACGGCGGCACGATCTTCCTCGACGAGATCGCCGAGACCAGCAAGGCCCTGCAGGTGAAACTGCTGCGCGTGCTGCAGCTCGGCGAAGTGCGGCCCGTCGGCGCCACGCAACCGCTGCGCGTGGACGTCCGCATCCTCGCCGCGACGAACCAGGATCTGCTGCGCATGGTCCGTGAGGACGAGTTCCGCGAGGATCTCTACTACCGCCTGGAGGTCGTCACGCTGCACCTGCCGCCACTGCGGGACCGGCTCGAGGATCTGCCGCTCCTGGTCGACGCCTTCATCCGGAGGCTGAACCGGATCTACGAGCGGCACGGGAAGCCGGTGCGCGGCATCAGCCATGCCGCACTCGGGTTCCTCGAGTCGTATCCCTGGCCGGGGAACGTGCGGGAACTCGAGAACGTGATCGACCGCGCGTTCGCGCTCGGGTGCGGTGAGATCATCCAGCAGGAGGACCTGCCCGAACGCGTGCTCTCGGGCCGCCCGACGCTCGTGGGCTACGGGCGGCCGGTCGTGCTCCCGCGCACCCAGCCGGCCCCGGGTGCCGCGGCCGATCCCGGGACGATCCATGGCGATCTGCGCGCGCGCCTCGACCGCGAGGAGCGCACGGCGATCCTGCACGCCCTCGAACAGGCGAAGGGCGACAAGCAGGCCGCGGCGCAGAGCCTCGGCCTCTCGCGCAGCACGTTCTATCGGCGCCTGAAGGACCTCGGCATCCCGGCGCTCGAGGGGTGAGCGCGCGCAAGGCGCCGTAGGGCGGACCGGAACCGCCGGGAGCCGGGTTCAGGAAGCACCGTGCTGCAGGGCATCCGCGGCGGGCCATGCGCGCATGTACGAGGAGAAGCGCCTTCTTGCCGGTGGTCATCGAGGACGAAGATCGCTGGCGCGCCCTGATAGGTCAGGCCTGGGCACGCGCTTTCGTCCTCCAGGTGTTACCGCCGCTCGCGTTCGGGTTTGTCTTGCCTGATCGCGGATCCATCACGGCGTCCAGGCGCCACAACCAACCACCTGCCATGACGAACCGGATTCCTGCTCGCTCTCCGTTCCCGCTGCGCGCGCTGGCGCTCGCCGGTCTTGCCTCGGCATGGTCCGTCGCGCTGCCTGCGCAGGGGCAGACCTACGTCGCCTGTCCCCAGGACACGACCACCGGTGCCTGGGGCAACTACGGCCCGCTGGGCGGGGTCTCGCCTGCGCCCGGTGGCGAGGAATGCAGGATGCAAATGGTGATCCCGGCCGCGTTCCTGCCATCCGTCGGTGCGAAGATCGTCGCGATCGATGTGATCGCCACCACGTGGTCCACGACGTTCACCGCGAACTACGAGATGCTCGACATCTCGATGGACCATCTGGTCAGCCCCTCCGCGTTCCCGGCGCTGTCCTCGACCTTCGCCGCGAACCTCACCGCGCCTTCGGTGGTGCTGGCGCTGCGCAATCAGGCCGTGACCTACCCGTCCGGCGCCTGGTATCGGCTGCCGCTCACGCAGCCCTTCGTCTACAACGGCAGCGGTCACCTCGTGGTGGAGTTCAAGAAGATCCTCCAGGCGACACTGCCTGGCAATCTCTACATGGTGACCTCGAGGGACGAGCGCACCGACCTCCCGGCCACGGTGATCACGATTGACATCAAAGGCTCGGGAGCTTGGAACAGGTCAGTCGCGACCGGTTCGGCGCGTCCGTTCCGGATGCGGTTCGTCTTCGAGGGCACGTCGAGCCTGACGAACGTGCTCAAGTCGGACATGCTCGGCACCACCTACTGGGGGCTCGGCACCCAGATGACCATGAGCGTCCAGGGCTTGCCGAACGTTCCGGTCTGGCAGGCCATCGATTTCAGCAGCGCCGGACTGACCTCGAGGCCGACTCCGTTCACCTCGCCGGTCCTGCTGGGCAAGGGCTGGGTCTATCCAGGACCCTTGCTGGTCCTCGTGCCGGCCCAGTTCATTCCAGCGAACGGCGTGCTGACCAACGCCCTCACGATCCCGACCGATCCGGCGCTCATCAACAAGCAGCTGATCTTCCAGGCAGTGCTGGCCGAGCCGGGCCGCGGCCTCACGTGGTCGTCGGCGACCGATGTGACCTTGAAGTGATCGGGCCGGCAGTCCCGGCCCTCGCAGGCATGACGGCAGGTGGTGGTCGGGCCTGATGCGACCGCCCCATGCGGAGTCGATCTCACAGACGCCGTCTTGCCTGCGCCGGGCCAGTCGTTGTCCAGCGGTGGGAGCCGCCGTCTCCGCAGGTGCACGGCGGCGAGGGGACAGCGCCGCGGACTTGCGGCCTCAGCAGCAGCGGATCTGTGCGATCCTGCCGTCCGGCACCAGCCGGACCGAGAACCAGAACCGGTTGTCGCCGAATTCCGCGCGGTCGCGCAGCACGGCACCGTCGTTGGAGTCTTCACCGTCGGCGGAGTGGAGCGTGGAAGGAAGGCAACCCATGCACCACTCCTCCACATCGCTGCAGTGACCGATGCGGCAGGGCGATTCTCCTACGCGCATCTCTACGGCCCTCCGCAGGCCTCGACAGCCGGATGTTCTTGAACCGGCGGTGCGACCGTTAGCCGCGAGGCCGGGATGGCGCGGATGAGTGCGATCACGATCGACGGCACCAGGGTGAAGGCGAGCGCGTGCAAGCCAGCGACGATGCGCCAAGGCCGCGGGCCTCGACTAGCATCGCCGTCGCTGGATCGTGCGCGAACGCGGCGGCTTCGGCGGGGCATTCGCGGCGGGCTGTGCTCACGACGCTCCTCCCGACGCCTGGTCGACACCGAGCATCTCCCGCAAGCGGATCAGGCCGCGGCGCGCGTGGCTCTTCACGGTGCCGAGCGGGATGCCGATCGCCGCGGCGATCTCCTGGTGCGTGCGGCCGTGGCCGAGCGCCAGGTCGAGCACGTCGCGCTGCTCGGGCCGTAGCTGGGCCATCGCCTGCTGGGCGCGCAGTACCTCGTCGTGCACTTCGGCGCGGTCCTGTTCGATCGGGGCCGCGATGGTGCCGGCGTCTTCGAGCAGTTCGGTGGCGGGACGGCGGCCCTTGCGGCGCGCGCGGTCGATCAGGCGCCGACGCGCGATCGTCATCAGGAACGTCGCTTCGCTGCCAACGCGCGGGTCGTAGCGTTCGGCGCTGCGCCAGACCTCGACCAGGATGTCCTGGGTCGCGTCCTCTGCATCTTCCGCGGAACGGCAGAACCGCCGCGCGAGGCCCCAGACCAGGCTGGAATAGCGCTTCAGGAATGCATCGACCGCAGTCGGATCACCGGTGGCGATCTGGGGGAGCAGCAGGTCCGTCATGCGCGCCGCAGGGGGGGACGCGCATTACACGGGCTCGGGCCACGGGCGGCAAGAGACTCGATGTGGTCATCGCCCGTGGCCGCGAGCGGTGCTGCGTGCGGCCGCGTCTCAACCCTGCGGCACGAGGACGGCGTCGATCACGTGGATGACTCCGTTGCTCGCGCCGATGTCGGTGGCAATGACCCTGGCGTCGCCAACCATCAGGTGCTTGCCATCGAGCTTCAGAGTCAGCACACCGCCGCCGATCGTCTTGGCTTCGGTGAGCTTGACGGCCTGCTCGGCCAGCACCCTGCCGGCGACGACGTGGTTCTTCAGGATCGAGGCGAGCTTGGCCTTGTTCTCGGGGAGCAGCAGCGTCGTGATCGTCTCGGCGCCGAGCTTGCTGAAGGCTTCGTCGGTCGGCGCGAACACGGTGAACGGCCCGTCCTTGGCCAGCGTCTCGGCGAGACCGGCGGCGACGGCGGCCTGCAGCAACGTGCCGAACTTGCCGGCCTTCCTGGCGGCTTCGACGAGGTTCGGAACGGCGGGCGGCAGCAGCACGCTGTCGACGACGTGGATCACGCCGTTGCTGCCCAGGATGTCGGTCTTGACGACGTTGGCGCCGCCGACGGTCACCTTCTTGCCGTCGACGACGACGGCAAGGCTCTGGCCCTGCAGGGTCGGAAGTTCCTTCTGGGCGACCACCTTGGCGGCAAGTGTCTGGTTGCCGAGCACATGGTAGGTCAGGATCGACGTCAGTTTCTGCTTGTTCTCCGGCTTGAGCAGGTCGGCGATGACGCCCTTGCCGAGCTTCGCGAACGCCTCATCGGTCGGAGCGAAGACGGTGAACGGGCCCTTGCCCGACAGGGTCTCGGCGAGGCCGGCGGCCTTGACGGCGGCTACCAGCGTCGTGAACTGGCCCGCGTCGGTGGCGATCTGCACGATCGTCGGGGCGGACTTCTGGTCGTCATGCTGGGCGGTGACGAGGTTCGCGGTGCAGCAGAGCGCGAGGAAGGAAACGGTCGGCAAGCGGGTCATGTCGTGTCTCATCGGGATACTCGGGTGTCAGGTGGGAAACGGATCTGGGAACGATTGCGTTGTGATTCGCCGTGGGCGGGGTCGCGGATGCAGTCCGCTGGCAAGTTCGCAGAATCTTGAGTCGGGATCCGACCAGCGCGTAAAAGAACGCCGTGAGCACGATCCCGGCCTTCGCTGCAAGCCTGCTGCGCGCTTCGTGCCGGGCCTATGCCGTGGCGACGGTTGCGCGGTTGCGGCACGAGCGGCCCGAACTGCTCGCGAAGGGCCTGCCGGCGACGTTTGCGCAGCCGGAGGACGACGTCGAAGTCCGCATGCTGCAGCTCGCCGCCGCGCTCGAGTTCGACCGGGAGCTGCTGCTCGAGCACGCGGCCGCCTGGTACAAGGTCGCGTTCCACCATCGGGGGGTGCACGCCGACTACCTGCCAGACAGCCTGCAGGCGATGGCGGCCGTGCTCGACGAGGAGCTGCCGCCGGAGGCTGCCAGGGTGGTGCGGCGGCATCTGTTGCGCGCGATCGCCGCGGCGGAACGTGCGCCCGCCGACGTGCCGAGCCATCTCGACCTTGGGGCGCCGCACGGGCGGCTGGCCGCCCAAGTGCTGATGGCGATCCTCGAAGGCCGCGGCGACGACGCGATCGACGCCCTGCGCGCGGCGACCGCGGCCGGGTTGGCGGTCGCCGATGCGCATGACCATGTGCTCGTACCGGTGCAGCAGGAGTCCGGCCGCATGTGGTTGATGGGTGAGATCCCGATCGCCGACGAACACTACGGTTCTGGGATCCTCGATCGCGCGCTGTGCATGCTGCAGGAGCAGCTGCCACGGCCCGCACCGGGTGCCAAGGTGGTCGCGACGATGGGGGTCGCCGGCAACCTGCACGACCTCGGCATCCGGATGGTCGCGCAACGCTTGCAGGGCGCCGGATTCGCGGTGCTGCACCTCGGCGGCAACCTGCCGGAGTCGGACCTCGAATGGGCGTTCACCGACCGCCGCATCGACCTCGTTGCGCTCTCGGCGACGATGGCGCTGCACCTGCACTCGCTCGCCGGGTCGATCGCGACCGTGCGCCGCATCACGCAGGGCCGCGTGCCGGTGCTCGTCGGCGGCGAGCCGTTCCGCATCGTGGCCGACCTCGGGGCACAGGTCGGGGCCGACGCTGCGGCATTCGACGCGCAGGGTGCCGTCGCGATGGCGCAGCGGCTCGTCGGCCGCTGAACGGGCGTCGGCATGGGTGTCAGTCGGCAGTGCGCCGGAGCAACGCGGCCGCCGCGGAAGCCCGTGTTTCGCTCAGCGATTCGCTCGCAGTCCTAGAGCGCTGATCAACCGTCGAAACGCGCTGTCTCCCCCTCGAATCGCATCCCTCGCCTGCGAACCTGCGGCCTTTGCCGCGACGGCCATGTCGAGAGACTGATACGCCCGATCCATCGCCCGCCGATATGCCCATGCTCGCGCCCTCGCGTCGGTGATGGCAGCCGCGTTCTCAGCATCGTTCTGGAGTTCGGCGAGCAGCTTCGGCGCGACGCGACCACGCGCGAGCCGCAGGACGCTCTGCACCGCGACCTCGTACACCGAAGCACAACCCTCTGCTTCGCCGCGATTGAACATCGGGACGCCCCGGGCGACGGCGAGTTCGTAGATGGCACGCAGATCCGCGGTGATGTCCACCTCTGCGGCCCTGGAGAAGGGCGTGGCGTGCGCGGTGCTGCCGGCGCCGTCGGCAGCGGGGTCGGTGATGACCGCGTCGATCAGGTGGACGACGCCGTTCTGGGCCTGGACATCGGTCGCAATCAGCCCGGCGCCGCCGACGGTCAGCTTGCCATCGACGAGGCGCGCTTCGATCGGCGTGCCGGTCAGCGTCGTCAGCTTCTGCTTCTGCAGCAGTTCGCGGGCGGCGATCCGACCTGGCACGACGTGCAGACCGAGCACTCGGCTGAGTGCGCCGCGGTTCTGTGGCTGCAGCAGATCCTCCAGCGCCGCCTTCGGCAGCCTGGCGAAAGCACTGTCGACCGGCGCGAATACGGTCCACGGACCATGGTCGGGGCCGAGCTGCGCGACGAGGCCCGTGGCCTTCACCGCGGCGACCAGAGTCTGCAGCTGAGCGCTGGCGACGGCGACCTGGGCGATCGAGCGCATCTCCGGCAGCAGCACCTTGTCCACCACATGCACGACGCCGCCGGCGAACGGCACGTCGGTGGCGACGAGCCCCGCTCCGCCGACCTTCTGGGTCGCGAAGTCGATGGCGAGCTGTTGACCGGTCATGGTCGTGAGGCCGCGCTGGTTCAACATGTCGGCTGAACCAAGCCGGCCATCGATGACGTGCTGCAGCAGGACCGTGCGCAGCATCGCCTTGCTCTCGGCGCGGAGCAGCGAGTCGACAGTGCCCTTCTGCAGCGCGTCGAATGCCGCATCGGTCGGCGCGAGGATCGTCAGCGGCCCCTCCGGCAATTCGAGGCCGGCCGCGCCGACGCACGCGAGCAGCTTCGTCAAGCCGGCGCGGCGCGCAACCGACGCCAAATCCTGGCCGCCACCGGACGCCTCGGCCTGCGCAACGTCGTCGCTGCCGCTGCCGTAGGTGGCGATCGAGCGGACCTCCAGGGCGAAGGGGCCAGCTTTCTTGTCGGCGAGCGTCACGCCGATCGACTCGATCTTCGCTGGATCGAGAGCCCGTGCGTTGCGCATCTCCAGGCCGAAGTTGTAGAGGCGGAAACGGTCGAGCGGCAACCGGACCTGCCTCCACTGGCCGGACTCGGTATCGAACTTCTGCTGGAAGGAGCCCGCCATCATGCGCACGTTGCTCACACGCACGTCGAAGGTGTAGCTGCGGCCGTCGCC
>CAZSKV010000572.1:0-8800 GCA_964607495.1 uncultured candidatus Brocadiaceae bacterium | reverse complement strand
CGTCGGCCGCTCGACGGCGGTCGCCGCGTTCCAGGGGGCCGGCTCGTGTGGCTTCCTGCTCGGGCCGCTGGCCGGCGCGGCCCTGGTCGCGTGCGCGGATTCGCCGGCGCGCGGCTACGTGCTGGCCTTCGGGGTAGCCGGGCTCGCCGTGCTGGCGAGCGGCGTCGCGCTGTTGCCAGCCCTGCGGCGAGCCAGCGCGTGACGAGGCTGTGGACCGGGTGCTCGCCGTCTGCGAGCGGCGGGCCCAGGATGCCCTGCCGGCGCAGCAGGCCGTAGTGGTCCCGGCGGACGACGACGGCGTCCACGCCTTCGAGTCGTCCACGCGAGAGCGCGACGGCCCCGTCACCCCTGCCGTCCACGAGCTCGTCGAGGTCCGCCAGATACCGTTCGAGGCTCGGCAGCAGCGGGCGCGCGGCGGCCACGGCGCCGAGGCTGCGCCGGCAGCGCGCGCTGAGCTGTTCCAGCCCTGCTGCGGACAGCGGCGCCCGCGCCCCGAGCACGAGGTGGTAGCCGACGCGCGGGTTGCGGTGCAGCCGCGCGAGCCGCTGCATGCATACGGAGTCCGGCAGGAGATCGCCGCCGGCTTCACCGAGCCCGTCGACGAACCCGGCGATCAGCCGGGAGCGCAGCGGGCCTGCGCCGGGTTCGGCCGCGCGAGGATTGCCGAGAGCCTGGGCCGCCTCGAGCACGAAGCGCAGCCCTGCGAGCTGGGAACCACGGTTCGGGGTGCCGACCTGGATCAGGAGCTCCACGTTGCCTGGATCGAGCCTCGGATCCTCGACCGCGAGTCGCGCCACCAGCCCGCCCATGCTGTGTCCGACCAGCGCGATGCGGCGCGGACCGAGCGCGTGCAGGCGCCGCGCCAGTGCCGCCGCGATCCGCTCGATCGCCTCGTCGTTCGGGTAGGCAAAGGTCGCGGTCTGCCAGGCCACACCCTGCGCCTGCCAGTGGGCCCGCAGATCGATCCAGACCACTGGGCCACTCTCGACTCCGTGTACCAGCACGACCAAGGGCTGCTCCGCCGGCCCGTCGCCCGGCACCAGGAGTTCGTACTCCCGCCGCGAGAGATCGTGCCCGAGCACGCGCCCGAGCCACTCGCTGGCGCGCGTGCGCAGGCTCCGCCGCAGCTCCCGACTGCGCTCCCGGTCCACGACGATCCGCAGATCGGCCGCATCCGCCGGAAGCTCGAAGCGCAGCGCGCCGCGCGCCAGCCGCTGCGTGCAGCCGAGCAGCATCCGGCTCGGCAGGCTCTGCACACCCCAGCTCCAACCCGGGACCGTGACCTGTCGCGTATCCAGCCCGTAGGCTGCGCCGAGGCTGTGCACCAGGGCCGGCAAGGCCAGCCGGCCCCCAGCCAGGGGCACCTTCACCACGCGCTTGCCGGAGGCGGCGTGCGGCTCGGGCGCATCCTGGGCAGGAGCCAAGGTTGCAGCGCCGAGCCAGACCCACAGAGCCGCACGCAGGCGCAACACGGCACCCATCGTAGCCAGCCTGCCAGCCTGGTGGTCGGTTCGGCGCGGCGAAGCGCGGCGCGGTCCGCCGGAAACACAAGCGGCCCGCGAGTCAGGACTCGCAGGCCGCCATGTCGGTCAGCCGAGGCTCAGCTCAGCTCACCACCGGTCGCCTTCGTCACCGCCGCGACGGCCACCGCCGCCGCCGCCGCCGAAGCCACCGCGGCCACCACCGTGACCACCACGGCCGCCGCCACCACCACCGCCGCCGCCGAAGCCACCGCGGCCACCACCGCCGCCGCCGCCGCCGAAGCCACCGCGGCCGCCACTGCGCGGCTCACGCTCCTGGGCCTCGTTGACCTTGAGCGCACGGCCATCGAGCTCCTTGCCATTCCAGGCCTGGATCGCGGCCTGTGCATCCGCCTCCGTGTCCATTTCGACGAACGCAAAGCCACGCGACCGGCCGGTCTCACGGTCGACCATGATCTGGGCGCTCGTGACCTTGCGGCCGTCCTGCTCGAACGCCTTGATCAGGTCGTCTTCGAGCGTCTTGAACGAAAGATTGCCAACGTAGAGGCGCTTACCCATAGGAACTCAACTCTGGATCGATCTGACGGACGAGCAGGCTCACTTGCCTGCGACTGAAGAGACAACGGACGAAGGACAGACGATCCAGACTGAGACCCTCGGACCGAGCGCATTCGCGCCAAACACCGCGACTTCCCGGACGGCTGTCCAGGAAGCGACGGACAGAGCACTGGAGCCGCACCACCGTGGCATCACGCGCAGTTCCGGCCCAGATGGGCGAGAAGGCTAGCTACCGGCCGGGGCCCACGCAAGCACCAGATTCCCGGCGTCGCGCGGCGCGAGGGGTGGAATGGCGGCAGGCAAGCTCAGGGCAGGAGCGCCGCGACCACGCCCAACCCGTCGAACCAGAAGCCGAGCCCCAGGGCGGCAACCGCGCAGACGAGCACCACGCATCGCTCCCCCCATCCCAACCCGCCAGCGGCCGTGGACGTTGGCGCCGCGGGCGCAGGGGCCAGGATTGCCGCCCGCACGATCAGCAGGTAGGACCAGGCCGACACGACGGTCGTCAGCAACAGCGCGAGGGCGGCCAGGACCAAGGTCTTGCGGCCACCATGGGCTTCGGACATCCCGGCACTCAGGACTTCGGCGAGCACCCCGAACTTGCCGACGAACCCCGCCAGGGGCGGTATCCCGGCCAGGGACCCCAGGAACAGACACAAGGCCGCGGTCTGCCATGGCCGCCGGCGGCCGGCGCCGGCCAGGGCTTCGAGGGATGTCCCCCCAGGTTCGCGCTCGAACCCCGCGAGACACACCAGCGCGCCGAGGGTCGCGACGCCATAGGTCAGCAGGTGGAAACCGGCCGCCGCGAGCGCCAGTTCACCCGGCAGGGCGGCGAGCGCGAGCAGCGCGGTACCGGCATGGCCGATCGCCGAGAACGCGAGGATGCGCTTGGCATCCCGCTGCACGAGGGCGGTGAACGCAGAGACCAGCATGCTGGCCACGGCCGCTGCCGCCAGCACCTGGCTGACCTGCGGCACGGAGACGAACCCGGACGGCTGGAGCACGACCAGCGCCCGGCCCAGGGCCGCGATCGCGCCGAGCTTGGGCAATACGCCGACCGCGGCCACACTCAACGCGGGGGCTCCCTGGTAGACGTCCGGGGCGTAGAAGTGCAGCGGCACGATCGCGAGCTTGTAGAGCAGCCCGACGGCGGCGAGCCCCAGGGCCGCCGCCACCGCCACCGGCATCCCCTGCGCGAGGCTCGCGGCGATCGGCGCGAACTCCAGGCTGCCGGTGATCCCGTAGACATGGCTCAGGCCGAAGACCATCAGGCCGCTCGCGAATCCGCCGAAGAGCACGTACTTCATCCCGGCCTCCGCGGCCTTGCGGTCGCCGCCGCGCCAGGCCGCGAGCACGTAGCTCGGCAGGGACATCAGCTCGATGCCGATCCAAAGCATCAACAGATGCGTGCTCCCCGTGGTCAGCAGCGACCCGAGCACGAGACCGAGCATCGCCACGGCCAGCGCGCCCCGGTCCGCGCGCGAATCGGCGTCGCGGTCGGCGGCGACGAACCAGAGCGCGCCGAAGGCACAGAGCAAGGGCCGGACGAGCCGGCTGATGCCGTCGACGACCAGCAGCGTGCCGATCGGCCCGGACTCCGCGGCCCAGGCGAGCCAGGTGGCAGCCGCGCAGGCCACCGCGCCGATCCAGCCGAGCAGTCGCCGCCGCGATGGCGGCAGGAAGAGATCGACGGCGAGCACGAGCAGCAGCCCGGCCACGAGCGAGCACTCGGGCAACAGACGCGCGAGATCGTGACTCATGGGACCACGCTCCGCACCTGGAGGATCAGGGCTTCGCATGCCGGCCGCAGCGCGTCGACGAGCGGCGCCGGCCAGACCCCGAGCACGACGATCAGCACCACCAGCGGCAGCAGGGCCGCGAGCTCGATCGGACGGCAGTCCGCGAGCCCGGCATGCGCATCCTGGCGCAGCGGCCCGTAGGCGACGCGCTTGACCATCCACAGCAGGTAGCCAGCACTGACCACGACCGACACCGTCGCCGCCGCACTCAACCACGCAAAGGTCGGCCCGGCCACGAACCCGCCGGTCAGCACCATGAACTCGCCGACGAAGCCCGCCAGTCCCGGCAGGCCGGCACTCGCGAGGGCTGCGACCAACAGGATCCAGGCGAAGTGAGGCATCGGCTGCGCGAGGCCGCCGAGGCCGTCGAGGCGGCGATGGTGCACGCGCTCGTAGACCAGCCCGACCAGCAGGAAGAGCAGCGAGGAGGAGAGGCCGTGCGTGACGGCCTGGACCATGCCACCCACCGCGCCGGCCACGGTGAGCGCGGCGAGCCCGAGCAGGCAGAAGCCCATGTGCGAAACCGAGGAGTAGGCGACCAGGCGCTTCCAATCGCTCTGGCCGAGCGCGACCCAGGCCCCCCAGAGGATCCCGAGCACGCCCAGCGCGCCGAACCACGGCGCGAAGGCCGCGGCCTCCGCCGGGAAGAGCGGCCAGGCGATCCGGTAGAGCCCGTAGACGCCGAGCTTGAGCAGCACCCCGGCCAGCAGCACGGACACCGCGGTCGGCGCCTGCACGTGGGCGTGCGGCAGCCAGGTGTGCAACGGCACGGCCGGCACCTTGACCAGGCAGGCCAGCAGCAGCGCGAGGAAGCCGAACCAGGCCAGGGTCGTGCCGAGGAATGGCTGCTGCCGCCAACGGGCGTGCTGCAGCGCGAGATGGCGCAGGTCGTAGGAGTGCGGCACGGAGACGCTTCCGTCGCGGACCGCAAGACCGTGCAAGGTGCGGCCCTGGTCGGTCGAGCAGGCCGCGAGCAGCGCCGGCGCGACCTGCACCGTGGTGCTGCGCGCCGCATCCGGTCGCGGCGACGGCGGCAGCAGTGCGAGCAGCAGACCGAGCATCAGCACGCTGCCGGCGAGCGTGAACACGAAGAACTTCAGGGCCGCGTACCGCCGCTGCGCGCCACCGTAGATGCCGATCAGCGCCAGCATCGGCACCAGCATCACTTCCCAGCAGACGTAGAACACGACGAAGTCCAGCGTCACGAACACGCCGCACATCGCCGCGAGCAGCAGCAGGACCAGCGCGTGGTAGAGCCGCGGCGACCGGGCCTCGTGCCAGGCGGCGAGCGTCGCGACCACGGTCACGAGGCCGGCCAACGCCAGCATCGCGGCGCTGATGCCGTCGACGCCCGCGCGCCAGGCGATGCCGAAGTTCTCGCTCCAGGGCATGAACTCCTGCAGGCGGAAGTCGGCGCCCGGGTGCCGCGCGAAGTCGGCCAGGGCCACGACCCCGACCACCAGCGGCACGAGGCTGCCGCCGAGTCCGAGCAGCCGGGCGAGGCGCGGCACCGGCACCGCGAGCGCCAGGATCCCGCAGAGCAGCGGCGCGACCACCGTCCAACCGAGCGGTCCGATCATCCGAGGAGCCCCCATAGCAGCAGCACGGCCCCGAGCAGCGCCGCGCCGGCGACGTAGGTCGACAGCCGGCCGGCATGGAACCACGCGCCGCCACGCCCCAGCTGCGCACAGCCCTGGCCGAGGCCGTCGAGCACGCCGTCGAGCGAATCCAGTTCTGGCGGCGCGCCACCCGGCGCCTCGAGACCTTCGAGGCGGGCTGGCGAACCGAGGTCGACGCGGGCGCTCACGCGCGCGAGACCGGCGCCGAGACCGCGCACGAAGAGCAGATCCCAGAGCCGGTCGATCCCGAACAGCTCGGCGCAGGCGTTGTGCAACGCCTGCAACCGGGCCGCCAGCGCCGTCGCGGCGTCGATGCCGCGTCGTGGCAGCCACCAGAACACGACGAGGGCGAAGCCGCCGCCACCGAGCAGCAGGCCGAGCGCGAGCTGCGTGGCCTGGGTGTGCGCCGCGTGCAGGCCTTCCGCGTGCGGCGCCGCCAGCGCGCCATCGAGCCAGCTGCGCCACATCCAGGGCAGGCTCAGCGTGAAGGGCACGAGCAGCAGCAGCGCGATCTTCGCGGTCCACGCGGGGTCATGCGCATGACCGGTGACCGCGGGCACGCGGGCCTCGCCGGCGAAGATCCGGAGCCACCAGCGCAGCATGTAGGCCGCGGTCAGCAGCGAACCGGCGGCCGCGAGCAGCAGCGGACCGTGGCTGCGTCCGCTTTCGGCGGCGCCGGCGAGCGCCGCCGCGAGCACGCCGTCCTTCGAATAGAAGCCCGAGAAGAACGGGGTGCCGAGGATCGCGAGCACGCCCGCGAGGCAGGCCGCGGCCGTGATCGGCATCTTCTTGCGCAGACCGCCGAGGCGCTGCAGATCCTGACAGCCGCCGCTCGCGTGGATCACCGCACCCGCGCCGAGGAAGAGCAGGCACTTGAAGAACGCGTGCGTGAACAGGTGCGCAATGCCCGCCGCACGGCCACCGGCCGCCTCGCCGGCGCCGAGCGCCACGAACATCAGGCCGAGTTGGCTGACCGTCGAATAGGCCAGCACCGCCTTGAGGTCCCACTGCACGCAGGCGATCGCCGCCGCGAGCAGGCAGGTGATGCCGCCGGTCCAGCCGACGACGGCGAGCGCCTCCTGCGGGAAGAGCGGATAGGTGCGCGCGACCAGGTAGACCCCGGCCGCGACCATGGTCGCGGCGTGGATGATCGACGAGGCCGTGGTCGGCCCCTGCATCGCATCGGGCAGCCAGGGATGCAGCGGGAACTGCGCGCTCTTGCCGACGGCGCCACAGAAGATGCCGAGCGCCGCGAGCACGAGCAGCGTCTGGCCCGAGAGGCCGAGGAAGGTACCCGGCAGCGTGCCGCCCTGGGCGAGCGCGAACAGGTTGGTCCAGGTCAGCGGCTCGGGCGCGCTCCTGCCGGAGGCCAGCGCCGCCGCCAGCAGCGCCCCGATGCCGAGCAGGAAGCCGGCATCGCCGACGCGATTCATCACGAAGGCCTTGAGCTGCGCGTGCGCCGGGCTCAGGCGGTGTTCGAGCACGCCGCGGGCGCCAGCGCCCTTGAGCCGCTGGTACTCCGGATCCTCGCTCGCGGCCGGCTTCGCGTACCAGAAACCGATCAGGAGATAGGAGCCGAGCCCGACCAGCTCCCAGCAGACGAACGCGAGGAACAGGTTGTCGGCGAGGACGACTCCGAGCATCGCGGCGACGAAGAGACAGAACTGCCACGGGAAGCGCGTCGCGAGCGCGTCGTCGTGCATGTACCAGGCGTTGAACAGCAGCACGAGCGTCCCGAGCAGGCAGACGATCACGGCCATGATCGCCGCCATCGGATCGACGTAGACGCCGACGCCGAGCACGAACGCCGACAGGTCGGCCCAGGCCACGTGCGGACCCTGCACGCCGACGCCGCCCGGCACGACGACCACGGCCATCCACAGCGCGAGCACGAAGTCGGCTCCGAGCGCGAGCGCCGCCACGCCATGCGCGAGCCCTGGCCGCGACCAGGGGCAGCGCACGACCAGGATCGCGGCCGCGAGCGGCAGCAGGACGATCAGGACTGGCAGCCAGTTCGGCATCACGAACGCAGCTCCCGCGTCTGTTCGAGGTCGACGTCCCGGCTCGTGCGGTAGACGGCGAACAGGAGCGCCAGCGCGACCGCGGCTTCGGCTGCCGCCAGCACGATCACGAACACGCTGCTCGCCTGCCCGGTCAGGTCGCGGCCCTCGGCCCGGAAGCGCCCGTAGGCCACGAAGTTCAGCGCCGCGGCATTCAGCAGCAGCTCGAGTCCGAGCAGCACGCCGATCGCGCTCCGGCGCAGGCACAGCGCCGCGATCCCACAGGCGAAGAGCGCCGAGCTGACCACCAGATACGGCAGCAGCGAATCCGGACCCCACTCAGCCATGCGACACCTCGACCGGCTTCCGGAAGCGCTGCACGGTGGCGACGGCACCGACCAGGGCGACGGTCAAGAGCAGGCCAGCCGCGAGGAACGCGACCCACCATGCGCCGACGAACACCTCGCCGAGCGAGTGCGTCGGACCAGCGATCGGATCGTCACCGGCGCGCGGCATGCGCCGCTGCGCCTGCAGGCCGACGCCATGCTGCAGCGCCAGTTGCCCGAGGCGCAGGGCGACGAGGAGCGCGAGCAGGCCGGCGCCCACGCCCGCCGTGATCATCCAGCTGCGGGCGCGCTGCACCTGGCCGAGGATGTCCGCGGAGAACAGCGTCGCGAAGAGCACGAGCACGAGGATGCCGCCGACGTAGACCACGACCTGGATGCAGGCGAGGTAGGCGGCCTCCAGGAACAGGTAGAGGCCGGCGATCCCGACCAGGGTCAGGCCGAGCAGCAGCGCCGCATGGAACAGGTTGCGCACGGCGGTCGCCCCCAGCGCCCCGGCGACGGTCAGCAGCACACAGACCCAGAACAGGAAGAGTTCGATCACGCCGGGCCTCCGGGGGGCTGGTCGGTCGGCGGCTTGGCGGGGGACGGCGGCGGCTTGGCGGGGGACGGCGGCGGCTTGGCGGGGGACGGCGGCGGCTTCGCTGCAGCTGCCTTCGCGGCCGCAGCCTTCGCCGCGGCGGCCGCGGCGTCCTTGGCCTGCTTCTTGGCCTCGCGCTCGGCGTCGACCTTGGCCTTCAGCTCCTTGGGGTAGTAGCCGAGGCCGTAGATGCCGATCAGGTGGTGCCCGTGCGGATCGACATGCGCGTCGAGCCAGGCCCGGTCCGCATCCGAGAGGCCGGTGCGCGGCTGGTTCGCGAGGTGCCGCAGCCGCTCGACCTCGGGTGCCTCGAGCCGCTGGCCGAGCTGCGCCGAGTTGCGCAGGAACAGGAAGCGGCCGAGTTCCTCCTGGCGCGGGTCGACCTGGAAGTGCGTGGTCATCGACAGCGAGTCGGTCGG
>CAZSKV010000571.1:0-11628 GCA_964607495.1 uncultured candidatus Brocadiaceae bacterium | reverse complement strand
GCGTTCGCCAGCAGGTTGAGCACGCCTCCGGCACCGGAGAGTCGGTGGTTCGATCCGCTGCCGACCGCCGTGAGATCGACGTAGAAGAAATGCCGGCCGGTCGCTCCCGTGCCATCCACCTCGACGCCGGCTGCGCGCAGCTGGTGCGTACCCGCGACCCCGGTCGCATCGATGTCGACGATCGCGCCGCCCGAGCTGGAACGCAGCTTGAGCGTATTCGCATCGACCACGTTGACGTAATAGGTGCGACCGTCCACCAGGCCTGCGATCGGCACCTGCTGGAACAGGCTCAAGAAGTGCACGTCGCTGCCCGTGGGTGCGGCAATCGCGATCGCCGTGCACCCGGCGCGCAGCTCGGCGAGCTCGGCACGCAGGCGGCGGCCGGTCCCGCCCAGCACCGCATGGCAGCCGACCCGGGTTCCGGGTGCGAGCAGCACTTCGCCGGCGCGAGCCAGCGCATCCTTGCTGGCGAGCGCCAGTGCCGAGCCGGCGCGCAGGGCGGCCTTGCAGCGCTGCACGGCGGCTGCAGCCCTGCCGAGATCGGTCGGCAGTGCGTCGACCACGACGTCGGCGCCGAGCAGCCCGAAGGCCAGCTCGAGCTGGACCCGTTCGGCACGCGGCCAGGCGGCGAGGCTGCCGCCGCGTTCCTTGTGCGCGCACAAGGCCAGGGGATCGAGGCCTTCGCGGTCGACGACCGTGGCCGTCGAATCCGACGCACCGACCAGGCGGATGCCGGTGCCAGCGATCTCGCGCAGGAAGGCGCGGCCGACCTTGCCGAGGCCGAGCAGGTGCACGGTCGGCGACGGGCCGGAAGAGAGGTTGCCCTCGGTGTCGGCCGCGAGGGAATCGGTTGGGGGAACAACGACGGGGTGCAGACTCATGACCGGGGCTCCAGTAGCAGAGGTTCTTCGATCCCCATCGAGCCCCTGTGAGTCCACCGTCCGACACCGGACGGGTGCTTGGGCTCATCTATCAGGAGTTGGCACCGTTCCGCTTGCGCGGCGGTTGCCCCGGCGTCCAAGGGCCTGTCCCTCAGCCGGTCTCGATGAGTTGGCGAGGTGTGTAGCCGCACCGCCGCGGGTCGTCAAGCGCCTGCCGGGCAGGGAAACCTTGTACGTAGAAAAGTACGCGGTACTATTTGATGACGTAGGTGGCGAGGTTGGAGACGAGCGAGCCGCCGGTGACGGGGTGGACCGTGAACCCGACTGCGTAGACGCGCAGCGGGACGAGCTGCAGGCCGGTGTAGTCGACGTGCCCCTGGATCACTCCGGTCGGCGGCACGGGCACGAGCAGCGTGCCAGCGTGCAGCGTGCCCTCGAGGCCGAGCACGAGCTGCATGAAGGGGTCGATCCCGAGCGGGATCGTGATCCCCCAGAGCGGGAAGCTCCCGGGCCCGGTCACGTTGAAGAGCACGAACGAGAGCTTGCCGGCCTCGCTCACCGGCCAACGCAGCGTGAAGTCGACCCGCCCGCCACGCAGCGGCATCGTGTTCGGGAAGAAGTCGAGCGTGCTCGGGCTCGGCTGCGCTTCGTGCGCACCGCAGTCGACGCGCCCGTTCAGGAGCCGCGTGCCACCGTAGGCGTCCTGCGCATTCGCCGGGAACCCGAGTCCGACCTCGCCGGCGTCGATCGCCGGACTGTTCGACCGAAGGCGGTAGTCGCCGCGCAACTCGTCGGCGAGCAACGGATCGGTGGCCTTGTTCTGCAGCGGGTCGTTCGGCGGCGGCGCCGGATTCTGCACGAAGCTGTAGCTCGGCACGATCTTGCCGCCCGGATCGGTGGTGCCGTAGTCGTCGAGGATGTTGCGCCGCAGGATGCAGCTCTTGAGCTGCACGAGTGAAGGCGCGGTCGGCGTGCTGACGTTTGCGTGCACACCGCGGTAGCAGCCGGCGATCGTGCAGGCGACCAGATCGGTCACCGGACTCTCGCGGACCACGACGCCGAGGTCGCGGCAGTCGGCGATCAGGCACGAGCGCAGCGTCGCGACCTGCGCGCAGGCGATGATCGACACGCCAGCGCTCGAGGCGCGCCAGACCTGCACCGACTCCAACACGGCCTGGTCGCAGATCTCGAACCGGACGCCGGTGCCGAGCGTGTCGAGCACCTGGATGCCGGGTCCGAGGTGCGCCCGATGACTCTGCAGCATCGTGATGCCGTTGCCGGTGTTCGCCGCGACCGTGATGCCCCGGATCAGGACGTCGTTGCTGCGCAGCACGTAAATGCCGGCGAAGTAGTTGCGCGCGCAGGAACGGTTGTCCTCGATCCGGCAGCGGTCGCTGTACTGGATCCACAACCCGGCGAAGCGGTTGTCGTCGAAGCGTCCGCCCGGACCGAGCACGGAGTCGGGACAGTTCAGCAGGTGGATGCCCTCGGCCATGTTGCGCTGCACGACCACGTCGCTGAGCACGACTCCCGGCACGCCGTCGGCGAACAGGCCGGTCGTGGTCTGGTCCTCGATCGTCGTCCCGGCCAGCACGATGTCCCGCGTGCGCGTCAGGCTCACACCGATCCAGTTGCCCCACACCCTGCCACCGAAGATCCGCAGGCCGGCGGGCAGGTCGTTCGTCGCCACCGTGAGGCCGAAGCGGTTGCCCGGTCCGAACACGCAGTCCCGCAGGTTCACGGCGCTCGCGCCATAGACGGCCAGGCCCGTGCCGAGCCCCGCGCCCGCGTTCGCGCAGCTCGTGCGGCGCAGCTCGAGGTTCTGCGAGCCGTTCTCGAGCTGGATCCCGGCCGCGCCGCAGCGGTCGGCGACGACGTCCTCCGCGAGGAGCCCGTTGCACCCGCTCGCGACGAGCCCGACGCCGCCATCGTCCTCGAGGTCGATGCGTTGCAGCACCACGCCCCCGCTGGTCCCGAGCAGCTGGATGCCCACGCCCTGGTTGCCGCTCGCCGCCGAGCGCGGCCCGTCCGTACTGCCGAGCCGGTGCCCAGTCCCGGTCGCGACGATGCCGGTCTGGCAGCCCCGCACCACGAAGGGTGCAACGGTCACCGTCGTGCCGCCGGCGATCTGGATGCCCTTGCCGAGACAGTCGGTCACGCGGACCACCTGCCCCTGCGCCGGAGAGCCAAGGCGCGCGCCGGCGCAATTGGCGAGCAGGATGCCGTTCGTGCCCGCGCCGCGGACTTCGAGGCTGCCGACGTCGAGCCCGGTCACCGCGGTCGCCGCGAAGCCGGCCTGCGACCCACCCACGACCTCGAGGTCCGCGACCTGCGTCGAAGCCGCCACGGTCTCGATCCCGATCCCCTGGTCGACCAGCAGCGTCAGCGGCGCGAGGACCCGCGCGCCGGGCGCACGCAGCAGCAGTCCGTGCACGGGCGTCGACGCCGAGACGGGCCGCGCGTCGACCGCGAAGCGCCCGCTCGGGAAGGTGTGGTCGATCGTCAGCTGGGTGCCGAGCGGCGGATAGGGCAACGCCGCGCCCGAGAGCGTGCAGGTGCCCGCGACGGCGAGCGTGATCGTGGCCGTCGCCGGAGGAGCGAGGTGCAACTTGTCGAGCGCATCGCGGAGCGTGCCGGGGCCCGCATTCGCGAGGCTCGTGACCGTGTAGGCGAACTGCGCGGCCGCCGGCGTCGCGAGCGCAGCGAGCAGGAGCCAGCGGATCATCGGTAGTACCTCACGACGACGGCGTTGCTCGCGAAGTCGAGCGCGGGCAGCACCGAGAACGCGAACGTGAGCTCGCCGCCGAGCGCCTGCACGATCCCGACCGGCACCTGGTAGGCGCGCGTGGCCTGGCCGTTCGCATCGAGCGGCACCAGGCACAGCGCCGGCGCGCCGAGCCACGCCTGGGTCAGCACGTCGGGCCGCAGCGGCAGGATGGCATTGCCCGCGAGCCGCAGCCCGCCGGTGGTGCCCGAGCTGCTCGCGACGAGCACGGCGAGCGCGCCGGGATGGGCCAGATCGGTCAGTTGCATCTCGATCAGGTCGCGGTCCGGCTCGCGCAGGCACTCGCCGAGCGGCCAGAGCGCGGCCTCGCCCGGTCCTGGTCCGGCGGCCGCCATCTCGTCGGCGCCCATGTCGGGGTTGTTGCCGCGCGTCCGGGGCTCGTTGTCGAAGTCGACTGCGGGCATCTGCGCCGCCGTGGCGGAGGCCACGTCGCGCAACGGCGAGGTCGTGCGCAGGTGCACGTCGCCGCCCGCGAGGTTCGTGAAGAGCGGGTCGACCGAGCGATTGCCGGTGCCGCCGCCCCAGGAGCCCGCGCCGGCCTGCACGACGAAGTCCGAGTAGACCATCGTCGCGGTCACGCCGGGTTCGACGTAGCGGTCGATCTGGTTGCCGAAGAACACCGAGTTGGCGACCGTGAGCTTCGCGCCGCTCACGCCGACGATCCCCCAGCGGTGCGTGCCGGCACTCGTGCAATGGGAGACCGTGAGGTCGGCGCCGCCGACGCAGGCGATCCCGCCCGCGCCACTGCCGTTGTGCACCGCGGCCGTGCTCTGGATGATCGCGCTGGTCGGCACCGCCGGGCGCTGCACGAGGAAGCCCTCCTTGCCATTGCGCAGCGCCGTGCAACCGGGTCCGACCAGCATGCCCGTCGCATTCTGCAGCACGAAGCCGGCTCCGGCCTTGTGGTCCTGGCTCGTCACGAAGAAGAGCTGCCAGCCGGGCGCACGGTCGAGCAGCACTCCAGGACCGGAAGAAGCCGTGCCGGTGAAGGTCGTGTTGCGCACGGTGCCAGGACCGACGTCGGACACGTAGAGGCTCGTGGTCGTCGCCCCGCTGACCGCGCAGTCGCGGATCGTCGTGCCCGTGGCCTGGGTGGTGATCGCGATCGCGATCGGGGCCGCGACCGTGATCGCGCAGGCCGGGCCGATCTGGCAGGAGTCGGAGCCGTTGAACACCTTGATCGCATCCTGGTTCTGTCCGAGCACGGTCTGCCCGTTCGCGAGCACCGTGTTGCCATTCAGCCGGCAGGAGCGCGCGCGGTCGAAGAGCACCGCGCCGCCGTTGCCGGAGATCGTGCAGCCGGTCTCGACCGGATCGGCAGGATCGCGCGGGCCGATCACGACGTCGGTGGCTTCGGTCAGCACGATGCCCTCGCGCACGTTCGCGAGCACCTGCGTGCCCGCGCCGATCGAGACGGCGGACGCACGGTCGACCTGGATCCCGGTCGCGCGGCCGTTCTGGATCTTGCAGGCGCGCAGCCAGACGTTCTTCGACTGCACGATCGTCAACTGCGGCGTCCCGACTGCGGTCGAATTGCCCTGGCAGATCAGGCCTTCGCAGACCACGTTCTCGCTCTGCTGCTCGATCACGAGGCCGGTCGAGCGGCAGGTCTCGATCAGGTTGCCCGGCGCGTCCGCCACGAGCGTGATGTCACGGCTGCCGAGCAGCACGAGCCCCGGGCCGGTGCCGTTGCGCAGCGTGTTCTGCCGGAACGTGACCCGCTGCGACCATTCGACCGCGCAATTGGGCGCAGAGGTGCTGACCCCGTTGCCGTCGAAGGTGTTCGCCTCGATCGTGACGTCGGCCGAGCGGTCGCGGATCGCGAGTCCGGCCATGCCGTTCTGCCGGAACGAGTTGCCGCGGATCGTCGCGCGGCGCAGCAACGCGGCGTCGATCCCATGACCGCCGTTGCCGACGAAGCTGTTCCCTGGCCCCACGACGAGATCAGTCACGACCTCGGTGGCGAAGATGCCGCCGCCGCAGCCGGTGAAGAGGGAGTCGGTGACGGTCGCGCGCGCCTGTCCGGCCAGCGAGATCCCGATCGCCCCCACGCCCTGGAAGGTGCAGCGCTCCACGCGCAGGTCGTCCGCGGCATCGACCGCGAGGATGCCGGTTGCGCTGCCGGAGAACGTGCAGTCGCGGCAGGTGATCTGGCGCGCGCCGACCAGGTAGAGGCCGAGATCCTTCGCATTGCGGAACTCGCAGCCCGCGAACTCGACCTGCTGGTTGCCGTAGCACTGCACGGTGTCGCCCGTCGCGCGCAGGAACACGAAGTTCGAGAAGCGCACCACGTCACCGGAGACGACGATCACGCCGAGGCCGGTCGGCCCGGAGTCCAGTACCAGGCGCTGGGCCGGGTTCGCCGCGGGCACGTCGAGCGTCACATGACTCCCGGTCAGCACCGGCAGATGCTTCGCGAGCGCGACGGTCTTGCCGAGCAGGGCGGTGCTGAACGCGATCCTGATCGGGTTCGCGGCGCTGCCGCGCGCGGCGTTCGCGTCGAGGATCGCCTGGCGCAGACTGCCTGGCGGCGCCGGCTCCGCATCCACCGCGCTCGTGACCGTGAACGTCAGGCCCTGTGCCGTCGACGCCGTCGCCAGCGCGAAACAGACCAGTGTCGGCAGCAGGGTACGGTGCATGGTCATGGTGTCCGTCACGCGGGGCTGGCTGGGCGCAGGGGGAGCCTGAACCTGCCGCTGGTAACGGTAATTGCCGCGGCTAAAGGAAACGCATGCAGATCGTCAGCATCGGCGGCGGCCCGGCCGGGCTCTTCTTCGCAATCCTGATGCAGAAGGCCTTCCCGCAGGCCGCGATCAGCGTGCACGAGCGCAACCGTGCGGACGACACCTTCGGTTGGGGCGTCGTGTTCTCGAAGGAGACGCTCGGGAACATCGCCGATGCCGACCCGGAGAGCTATCAGGAGATTCGCGACCACTTCATCTACTGGGACGACATCGATACGCACTACCGCGGCACGAAGGTCACATCGACCGGCCATGGCTTCTGCGGGCTCTCGCGCAAGACGCTGCTGCTGATCCTGCAGCAGCGCTGCCGGCAGCTCGGGATCACGCTGCACTTCCAGTCGGAGATCCCGAGCTGGCGGGACGTCGCCAAGGCCGATCTCGTGCTCGCCGCCGATGGCGTCAACTCCAAGGTCCGCAGCGACCTCGAGGCCTCGTTCCGGCCGGATCTGGACTGGAGGAAGTGCAAGTTCGCGTGGTTCGGCACCGACAAGCCCCTGCAGGCGTTCACCTTCGTGTTCGCAGAGACCGAGCACGGCCTGTTCCAGGTGCACGCCTATCCGTTCGAGAAGGGGCTCTCGACCTGGATCGTCGAGTGCCGTGAGGAGGTCTGGCGCAAGGCCGGCCTCGATCAGCTCGACGAGGTGCAGTCGGCGGCGTTCTGCGAGCGGCTCTTCGCCACGCACCTGCGCGGCCACCGGCTGCTCTGCAACCGCTCGCTCTGGCGCACGTTTCCGACGATCCGCTGTCAGAGCTGGGTACACGAGAACGTCGTGCTGGTCGGCGACGCCGCGCACACGGCGCACTTCTCGATCGGCTCGGGCACCAAGCTCGCGATGGAGGACGTGATGGCCCTGACCGACACCTTCAAGCGCCTCGGCCCCGGGGACGTGCGCGCGGTGCTGCGCGAGTACGAGCGGCAGCGCATGCCCGAGGTCTTGCGCCTGCAGAGGGCCGCGCAGACCAGCCTCGAGTGGTTCGAGAACAGCGCGCGCTACGTCGGCCAGGATCCGAGCGTGTTCCAGTTCAACCTGATGACCCGCTCCAAGCGGATCACCTATGACAACCTGCGGGTGCGTGATCCGCAGCTCGTGAGCGCGGTGAACGACGCCGTCGCCGGCAGGAAGGCTGCGCCACCGCCGATGTTCCTGCCGCTGCAACTGCGCGGCCTCGAGCTGCGCAACCGTGTCGTGGTCTCGCCGATGTGCCAGTACTCCGCGCAGGACGGGACGCCGGACGAATGGCACCTGGTGCACCTCGGTTCGCGCGCGCTCGGCGGCGCCGGCCTCGTGATCACGGAGATGACCAACGTCAGCGCCGACGGGCGCATCACGCCGGGCTGCACGGGCATGTACACGCCCGGACACACGGCCGCCTGGCGCAGGATCGTGGAGTTCGTGCACCGGCACACGCCCGCGAAGATCGGCATGCAGCTCGCGCACGCCGGCCGCAAGGGCTCGGTCACGCACCCGTGGAGCGGCAGCGACGACGTGCCGCTCGCGAAGGGTGGCTGGCAGACTCTCGGGCCTTCGGCGCTGCCGTTCCGCAAGGAATGGCCGGCGCCCAAGGCGATGGACCGTGGCGACATGGACCGCGTGCGCGACGCGTTCGTGCGCGCCACGCGGCAGTGCGACGAGGCCGGCTTCGACCTGGTCGAGCTGCACATGGCGCACGGCTACCTGCTCTCGGCGTTCCTGTCGCCGCTCTCGAACCGGCGCAGCGACGACTACGGCGGCCCGCTCGCGCGCCGGATGCGCTTCCCGCTCGAGGTCTTCGCCGCGGTGCGCGCCGCCTGGCCGAGCGCAAAGCCGCTCGCCGTGCGCCTGTCGGCGACCGACTGGCTGCCGGACGGATTCCAGCCCCACGAGGCGGTCGAAGTCGCGCGTGCGCTCAAGGAACTCGGCTGCGATGTGATCGACGTGTCGACCGCCGGCAACGTGCCCGAGTCGAAGCCGGAGTACGGGCGCATGTATCAGCTGCCCTTCGCCGAGCAGATCCGCTACGAGGCCGCGATTCCGGTGATGAGCGTCGGCGGGATCCTCGGTTGGGACCACTGCAACACGATCCTCGCGGCCGGGCGCGCCGACCTCTGCGTGCTCGCGCGGCCGCATCTGCGCGATCCCTACCTCACGCTGCACGCTGCGGATGCCTACGGGTTGCGGGACCAGTGGTGGCCGCCGCAGTACCTGGCCGGCCGATCGCTGCAGGGCCGATCATGAGCACTCCGGTCTCCGTACCGTTGCGCTCCGCCTACAAGCTGATCAACCACGGGCCGACGACGTTGATCTCGACCTGCGCGAACGGCCGCAGCAACGTGATGGCCGCCGCCTGGGTGATGGCGATCGACTTCGAGCCGCCAAAGGTCGCCGCCGTGATCGCCGCCGACACGCTGACGCGCGAGCTGGTCCTCGCCTCGGGCGAGTGCGTGATCCAGGTGCCGACGCGCGCCCAGGCGGCGCTGACCTATGCGGTCGGCACGGTTTCAGGCCGGGAGCAGGACAAGATGCGCGCGCAGGCGATCGCGACCGAGCCGGGCGAGAAGGTCGCAGCGCCACGGATCGCCGGCTGCGCGGCCTGGCTCGAGTGCCGCCGCATCCCGGAGCCCGAGATCGAGGCGCGCTATGACCTCTTCGTGTTCGAGGTCGTCGCGGCCTGGGTCGACCCGGCGCGCTGGGATGGTCGGGGCTGGACCGACCCGGGGTCGATCCACCACGCCTACAAGGGCACCTTCTTCGTGACCGGGGAACGAATCACCGCAACTTAGTACCGCGTACTTTGTTATGGGGATCATTTCCCGCCGGTCGAGATGCTGGCCTCGACGGGCTGGGCGGTCTCGGCCTTCTTCACGTACCGGAGCTTCTCCTTGTCGCGTTCGACATAGCTCACGCCCTCCGCCATCCACTGCGGCGCCGGCGCGCCCTTGAGGTGATGGTCGAAGAACTCCGCCATCCGCCGCGACCAGTCCTTCATGTTCGCGCGCCGCCGCAGCCCGTGGTCCTCGCCGTTGTAGTTGAAGAGGTAGACCTCCTTGCCGAGCCGCCGCAACGCCGTGAAGTACTCGATGCCCTGGTACCACGGCACCGCGCCATCCTGGTCGTTGTGCAGCATCAGGAGCGGGGTCGTGACCTTGTCCGCGAAGAAGAGCGGCGAGTTCTCGAGATAGCGCATCTGCGCCTCCCAGAGCGTCGCGCCGATCCGCGACTGGGTCTGCTCGTATTGGAAGGCCCGCGACATGCCCGTGCTCCAGCGGATGCCGCCGTAGGCCGAGGTCATGTTCGCGACCGGCGCGCCGGCTTCGGCCGCGCGGAAGAGGTTCGTGCGCGTGATCAGGTAGGCCGTCTGGTAGCCGCCCCACGAGTGCCCGGAGAGCGCGATCGCCTTCGGATCGACGAAGCCCTGCGCAATCAGGCTCTGCACGCCGGGCACCACGCACTTGAAGCAGGACTCACCCGGGTAGCCGACCTTGTAGACGATGTCCGGCGAGAACCAGAGGTACCCGTTGCTCACGTAGTAGCTGGCGTTGGGCGACGTGCCCGGCGCCGGCGCCGTGTAGCTGTGCAGCGACTGCGACAGGCGCTCGTAGTAGTGCACGATCATCGGGTACTTGCGCGCCGGGTCGAAGCCCTCGGGCTTGATCAGCACGCCCTTCAGCGGCACGCCATCCCCCGACATCCAGTGCACGAGCTCGGCCTTGCCCCAGCGGATCTGCTGCTGTTGCGGGTTCGCGTCGGTCAACCGCCGCAGGTCCCCGAACTCCAGGTCCGTGGTCCACAGGTCCGGGAACTCCGCGAACGAGCCGATCGTGAAGAAGTAGCGGCTCGCGTGCTTGGGCTTGGTGAGGCCGGCCACCGCCTTGTCCATCGCCAGCAACGGCTTCGGTTGCGCGTTGCCACGCAGCGAGTCGACGTAGAAACCCGTCGCCCGCGTCTGCTCGTTCGCTCCGCTGAGCAGCAACGGCTGCTCGGCGTCGAAGTACTCCGCCTCGGGGTCGATCCGCAACGGCCGGTAGCTGATCTTCGCCGCGCGCCCACTGCCCTCGGTCACACAGATCGCTTCACCGGTCGCGGGCCGGAGCTCCCAGACGTCGTAGCGATCCTGCAGCAGCACGCCTGCGTCGTCCTTCGTCCAGCCGGCGATCCCGTAGGCGCCGGCGGGGCTCGGCTGGTCCCATTCCTCGTTCTCGAAGCGGACCGCCATTCCCTTGGTCAGAACCTTGCGCTCGAGCGTGGTGACGTCCACCGAGTGCCAATGCCCGGCATCGAACCAGACGATGTAGCGCCCCATCGCCGAGCCCTGGGCGTTGCCGCGCAGATGCTCGACCAGGCGCTTGCGCAACCCGTCCTTGGTGTCGATCACGAACACGTCCTCGTAGCTCGCGTCCCACGACATCTCCTGCAGATAGGGGTCGCTGTTCTGCGCGAGCACCTTCGTGCCGTCCGGGGTCAGGAAGCGCGCGGCCTGCACTTCCTCCCCGCCGAGCGCCTGCAGCCGGTTCTCGGCGCAGTGCCACACACAGGGCATCGTGCGGTTGCGCAGCTCGCCGACCCGCTTCTCCTGCATCGGCTGCAGCAGGCCGTCCTTCCAACTCCAGAGGTCGAGCGTGACCTTCTCGTCCGCGAGCACCGGCGGCAGGTCGGGCTCGGGCAGCTTGCCGGCGCCGAGCAGGAACCGGCTGCCATCGCGCGAGAACGCGATCCCCCCGGCCGCGACCGTCCGGCCGGCCGGGAAGCCCGGGGTCTTGTTGCTCACGATCTGCTGCGCAGGTCCGGCCCCGAAGTCCCAGAGGTAGACGCAGTCGAGCGGCTTCTCGCTCTTCCAGTCGTCGAGGTTCGCCGCGAACGCGAGCCGCGTCTCCTCCTTGTCGTAGGTGAAGCTCTTCGCCTCGAAGATCCCGGCCAGCAGCGTGGTTCGCTTCCCGCTCGCGAGGTCGAGCGCGAAGAGGCCGGGCGCGGCCTCCTTGTCGTCGGTCTTGGTCTGGACCGTGAACCACGCGACCGCGCGCTTGCGCGGCAGGCCGAAGCTGGTCACGTTCTCGATCCGCGTCGTCCTGCCGGCCGAGAGATCGCGCACGACGAGCGGCGTGCCGTCCTGGCGCCGGCGCGTGCCGGGGTCCGTGACGCGCGACGCCGGCCGCGAGGCGCGGCTCTGCGTCTGCGGCTGGCTCTCGGCGCTGCTGGCCGGCCGCGACTCGGCCTTGACCTCTTCGCGCTCGAGGTGCAGG
>CAZSKV010000570.1:0-5112 GCA_964607495.1 uncultured candidatus Brocadiaceae bacterium | reverse complement strand
CCCTTGGTTGCGGCTCGGCCGCGATGCGTGGAATCCTGACCTCTGGAGGCTTGTTGCCAGCGATGGGCATGCACGACGCGTCGCGTCGCGTCGCGGCGTGGGCCTTCCGCCTGCCCGCTGTGCCAGGCCTCAGCCTGCCGGCGCTCGCGTTCCTCTGCGTGCTGGGGGCAGGGTCCTGTGTGCTCAGGTTCCACTCCCCGCCAGTCCAGGGGACTGCGCTCGTCTCGGGTCTTCCGACTCTTGGTTCCCCGCACCGCCCGGTCTAATCCCGGGCGCTCTCCCGCCGCCGCTCCCCCCGATGCGCCCCACGATCCCCCAGCTCGAGACCCTGCTCGCGGTCGCCCGCACCCGCAACTTCCGGCATGCGGCCGACGAGATGCATGCGACGCAGCCAGCGCTGAGCGCGCAAGTGCGCAAGCTCGAGGCGATCCTCGGGGTGCAGCTCTTCGAGCGCGACCGCCGGCACGTGATCCTGACCGAGGCGGGGCAGCGGACGGCCGAGGTCGCGGCCCGGCTCCTGGCCGACTTGGACGAGCTCGTGGCGGTGGCGAAGGGCTGCGGCGACCCGCTGCACGGCGAGCTGCGCCTCGGGGTGATCCCGACGGTCGCGCCCCACCTGCTGCCCTGGGCGTGCCCCGCGTTGCGCAAGGCGTTCCCGCGGCTGCAACTGCTGGTCCGCGAGGACACGACGCAGGCGTTGCTGCGGCAGCTGCGTGACGGCGCCCTGGACCTGCTCTTGCTCGCGATCGACGTGCCGCTCGGGCAGGTCGAGACCCAGGTCCTCTTCGCCGACACCTTCCTGTTGGCGATGCCGCGCGGGCACGCACTCGCGCGCAAGAAGTCGCTGCACCTGTCGGATCTCGCGGGCGAACAGGTCCTGCTGCTCGAAGAAGGGCACTGCCTCGCGCAGCAGACGCAGGAACTCTGCCGCAAGGCCGGTCCTTACACGGTCGGCGACTTCCGCGCGACGAGCCTGTCGACGCTCGTGCAGATGGTGGCGGCCGGGCTCGGCGTCACGTTGCTCCCCGAGCTGGCGCTCGGCGACTTCCAGAAGCTGCGCGACCTCGAGGTGCGCGCCTTCGCCGCGCCGGCCCCGGCACGCCGGATCGGCCTCGCCTGGCGCCCGAGCTCGGCGCGCGGCGCCTGCTTCCGCGCGCTCGGCCGGGTCATCGAAGCCAGCGTGCCCGGCTGAGCACGCTGCCTCCGCTCAGTGCTTGCCGTAGGCCATCGGCGTGCCGCGCCGCTGGCCGAGGATGTAGGCCTCGAGCGCGCGCATCCGCGGATCGTCGGCGCTCATCTTCTCGGCGCGCACCGGATGCTGCAGGCACCAGTTGATCATGTCGCGCAGCAGCACGGTCTGGCCGAGCTGCACCTGGAACTTGGGGTAGGTCTCGGGATGCGTGTTCGCGCCATCCGGATGGCACATGTCGCAGGAGACGCTGACCGTGCTGCCCAGGGCCTTGCCGTCGTGGAACACCCGCGCGCCGTCGACGACCATCTTCCTGGCCTCGTTGGCCCAGAGCGCGACGTCGCGCCTGGTCCAGTTGCCGTAGGCGTGGCCGCCGCCCTGACCGTCTCCGAGCAGGTAGCTGTTGTCGAAGGGCGGCTGGATCGTGTGCCGCTTCTCGATGATCTCGTCGGGGGTCTTCTGCGGGTCCTGGGCGCTGGGGGGCGGGCCGGCCGCTTCCCAGGTGCGTCCCGGGTGCTTGCGCTGCCACTCGCCCAGGAGCTGCGCGGCGAGCGCCTGGCCGCCGGCCGGCGTGTCCGGGGCCTGCGCGAGCTGCACCCTGGTCTCCCCGTCGCAGAGCACGACGTCGATCCCGGCGCGGGCCGGAGGGCTGTCGAAGACGTCGATGGCCATCACGGCGAGCAACGCCCCGCCACAAACGAGCAATCGCATTGGCATCATGGCTTTCTCCTCTAGTAGCTCGGACGTGTCGTCTTGAGCGGAGCACCGGTCTTGCCCCCGCTCTGCAGATAGGCCGCCGTCACGGTCACCGGGTTGCGGTTCCAGAGCGCATAGACCTTGTCGACGAGGCCGTCGGCGTGGACCTGCACGTGGCCGTTGCCACAGCCGTCCTGCGGGTTGAACGGATCCGGCCGGTTCATCTGCACGGTCAGCTCCGGCATGCCTTGCGGCGCATAGGGCCACGGCCATGCGGTCGAGAGCAGGCCGTGGAAGTGGATGTTGCCGATCCGGTTGGTCAGCAGCTGGTGCGTGTGCCCGTGGATCACGGTGCAATGCGCGAAGCGCTTCAGGAGCGCCTGCACCTCGTCGGCGTCGTCGGTCCAGAAGTTCCAGTTCTTGTAGAGCTTGTAGAGCGGCGAGTGCGAGAACACGACCAGCGGCATCGTGTCGGGGATCTGCGCGAGATCCTGCTGCAACCACGCGCGCTGCTCCTCGCCGACCATGAACGGGCTCTGCATGCCGTTGTCGAGTCCGGCGACCGTGCCCATGCGCTGTTCGGGCGTCATCCCGAGCGGGGTCCAGAAGTCCTTCTCGACCACGCTGTTCAACACCACGAAGTGCACGCCCTTGTGGTCGAACGAGTAGCGGTCGGCTCCGAAGAGCGACCGCCAGTGCTCGCCCATGTCGTAGTACCAGTCGTGCTCGCCGACCATCATCCGCACGGGCGCCTTGAGACCCTTCAGGATCTGCGCGCCGAGATCGAGCTCGGACTTGCGGCCGAGCTGCGCGAGGTCGCCGCCGTAGAACACGAAGTCCGGCTGCGGGTCCATCGCGTTCACGTCGTCGACCGCGCGCAACAGGGAGCGCACGAAGCGGTCGTTGATCTTCTTCTCGTAGAGATGCGAGTCGCTGATGTAGGCGAAGCGGAACGCGTCGCCGCCGTGACCGGTCAACTTCACCGGCTGGAAGCTGCGCGGATGCACGATGTCGTTGGCCAGCACGTAGCCGGCGGCGGCCGCCGAGACCTTCAGGAAGCTGCGGCGGTCGAGGTTGTGCAGCGAGCGATACAGCGCTTCGCGCTGCTCGAGAAACCTGGTTTCGATGCTCTTCATGGCGATGTCTCCTGCGCTCAGTTCTTCAGGACCCGGCGCTCGAAGCCGAGCTTCTTGCGGTGCGCGAGGTCGTCGTCACGGAACGGCCGCTGCGCGCGCGCGAGCGCCTGCTGCCGTTCGAACTCTTTCTGGTTCTGGGCCGCGAAGCGGCGGTCGGTCAGCGTGAACAGGAACGCGACCACCTGGTCGATCTCCGGCTCGGAGAGCCCGAGTGCCTCGATCCCGCCGTCGAGGTAGGGGTTGTCCTCGCCCCCCTTGTTGTAGTGGTCCATCACGTCCCAGAGCGTCTGCATCGACCCGTCGTGCATGTAGGGGCCCGTGATCCCGAGGTTGCGCAGCTGCAGCGTGCGGAACGCGCCGATGTCGGCCGGGTTCCTGGTCACGAGGAACCGGCCGAGCTCGCTGAGGTCGGTCGCGAGAGCGAGGCGGTCGAGCGCGTGCTCGGAGGCGTCCTCGGCCAGGGCCTTGGTCGCCTTGCGCGCGAGCTCCTCGAAGTTCTGCGCGCGGGCGGCGACCCCGACGTTGTGGAAGCGGTTGTCGACGCCGAGCGGGTTGCTCGGGTTCAGGTGGTGGCAGGACACGCAGCGCGCCTTGCCTGCGAAGAGCTCGAAGCCCTTCTTGGCGGCGTCGTCGATCGCGCCCTGGTCGCCGCCCTGCCAGCGGTCGAAGGGGGCGTCGAGGAACACCAGCGTGCGCTCGAACGCGGCGATCGCGCGCTGCAGGTCGTCGTAGCCAATGTCCCGGCCGTAGGCGGCGCGGAACGCGGTCACGTACTCGGGGATGCCCTGGAGCTTCGCGACGACCTCTTCCTTGCTGGTCATCCCCATCTCGATCGGGTTCAGGATCGGCTGACCCGCCTGGTGCTCGAGCGTTGGCGAGCGGCCGTCGAGGAAGAGCGGCTCGAGCAAGCCGGAGTTGAGGGTCGTCGGCGCGTTGCGCCGGCCGAGCTTGCCCCCGATCCCCTCGCTGACCATCCGCTGGTCGGTGAAGCCGCGCATCACGTCATGGCAGGTCGCGCACGACACCGACCCGTCCCGCGACAGACGGCGGTCGAAGTAGAGCTTCGCGCCGAGGCCGACCCGCGCCGGGGTCAGCGCATTGTCGGCCGGGATCGAGGCGGCCCAGGCCTTCGCGTCGATCCCCGGCGGTGCCTTGGTCAGGTCGAACCCCGCGAGCAGCCGGTTCACCTCGGCCTCCTGCCGCGCCATCGGCGTGGCGCCGTGCGGATCGAGGGGTTCCTGGGCGCAGAGCCGGTTCGCGCCGAGGGTCGGGCCGGGCACGAGGTTCAGCGCGAGCGTCGTCGCGCAGAGCAGTGCGGGAATGCCGGATAGGGCGGATCGGTTTTGCATGTGGGTTCTCCGCTCGGAGTGCAGGCTTTGGACCCTACTGGAGTTTGACAACGCCCGGGCCGCAAAAGAATTGATCACTGTGATCGCGCGCGGCGCGAAGCTCCCGCGTCCGGAAGCTGCCTCCCTGCCGGCGCAGAAAGCACCTTTGCATCTCCGCCGGAGCGCACGTAACTTGCGGGCGTGATGGTCCGGGTCGGGACTTCGTCTCGGTATGACCAGCACCTCAAACTTCCAGACGCTTTGGAGACATACATGCGCAAGCTTTCTCTCGCTCTCGGTCTCGTGGCCGCTCTCGGCCTCTCCTCCTGCACGGCCGGCCCGCACCAGTTGAAGCGCACGGTCGACGACTGGGACCAGAAGATGTACGTGAACAGCCCGTGGGTCGACGGCGTGCTCTGGTTCGTGCCCGTGTTCCCGATCTGCCACGGCCTCGCCTGGTTCGTCGACTCCTTGACGACCGACCCCTATGCGTTCTGGTTCAAGGACGCCTGGGATGGCAAGGGCACCGGCTTCAAGCACTTCGATGTGAAGGCCGAGGACGGCTCGATGAAGAGCCTGCTGCTCGACGACGGCAAGTGGTTCGAAATCGCGAAGTGACGCGCGACTAGGAGTCTGCGTCACGGGATGCGCCGCGCGCAATGCGCGGATGTTTGTCCAGGTTCGAGCGGCCGAATCGGCGGCAACTCTGGATGAGTTGCATAGATTCGGTCGCGCGAAGATGGGCGAAGAGACGCGCGTTCCG
>CAZSKV010000569.1:0-4680 GCA_964607495.1 uncultured candidatus Brocadiaceae bacterium | reverse complement strand
GGTACCAGAACAGGAGCGGGATCACGACCTTCCGCGCCCGCTCGCTCGCGACCCACTGCACGAGGAAGCGGCCGAAGAAGCAGGCCTGTCCGACGAACCCGACGACCGCAATCGACACCGGGACACCCCAGAGCATGGTCTCGGCCAGCGTGGCAACCATCAGCTTTCCTCCTCGATCTTGAAGTTCAGCAGGCGTTGGGCGAGCCAGCGCATCGCCAGGCAGTCCTTGAGGCCGCGCCAGGCGCGGTTGCCGATCCCGTACTTGGCGGTGCCTGCGTGGCGCGGCCGATGGTTGACCGGGATCTCGCGCACGACCGCGCCGGCGTAGCGGGCCAGCGTCGGCAGGAAGCGGTGCATGCCCGAGAAGCGCGGCAGCGCGAGCAGCACGTCGCGGCGGAACGCCTTGATGCCGCTCGCCGAATCGGTCACGCGGTCGCCCGTGATCGCGTTGCGCACCGCGTTGCCGATCCGCGAGGAGACCCGGCGCACGAACGAGTCGCGGCGCTGCGCACGGATCCCCGACACGCCGGCGCACGCGCCGCCTTCGAGCAGCGCCAGCATCGCCGCGAAGTCGCGCGGATCGTTCTGCAGATCGCCGTCCATCATCAGGATCAGGTCGCTCCGTGCGCGATCGACGCCGGCACAGACGGCGGCGCTCTGGCCCCGGTTCGCCGCGAGCCGGAGGATCCGCAGCCAGGTAGCCTGCCGGCGCTGCTTCCAGGCCTGCAGCCGTCCACGGCTCTGGTCGGTGCTGCCGTCGTCGACGACCAGCACCTCGCAGGGCCCGAGCGGGAGCACCACCTGCTCGATCTCGTCGAGCAGCGCGTCCACGTTCTGCTCCTCGTTGTAGACGGGGACCACCAGCGAGAAGCGCATCAGCGGGGCACCACCCGCAGGCGCGCGTCCACCGCGAGGGAGGGCACACCCTTGCTGCCGAGGATGAACGGGTTGACCTCGACCTCGACGATCTCCTCGAAGTCGAGCACGAGCTGCTGCAGGCGCAACACCGCCGCACAGGCCACGTCCAACTCGACCGCTGGCTCGCCGCGGAACTCCGCCAGCAGCGCGCGTCCGCGCAACGAGTCGAACATCTCGCGCGGATCCCGGTCGTCGAGCGGGGCGACCCGGAATGCGACGTCGCGCAGGACCTCGACCTGCGTGCCACCGAGACCAACCGCGAAGAGGGGCCCCGAACGCGGATCGCGCGTCATGCCGAGCAGGATCTCGCGGTGCCCGGGGGCCTGCTTCTGCACCTGCAGGGTCAGGTCCTTGTGCTTCTTGAGCCGCCCGAGCAGATCCCGCGCGGCGGCGAACACCGCGTCGGAGTTCGTGAGCCCGGTCTTGACCGCCTTGTGTTCGCTCTTGTGCACGAGGGCTCCGGCCTCGGCCTTGAGCACGACCGGGAACCCGAGCTCGAGCGCCCGCACGACTGCCTGCTCGGCGCTCTGCACGCGGTGGCTGCGCGCGAACGGGATGCCGTAGGCCGTGAGCACCTTCTCCGCGAGCTCACCGGTGATCCAGCCACTGCAGCCGCGCAGCAGCTTGCGGGCGAGCTTGTTGTCGACCGCGAAACGCTCGAGCACGCCATGCTCGCGGCCGAGCAGCTCGTGCCGGCGCACCAGCAGGCGCAGGGTCCTGGCCGCGTCCTCGGGGAAGCGGAACACGACGATGCCCGCACTCTGCAACAGGGCGAGGGCTTCGTCGCCGCGCCGCCGTCCCATCACGCAGGCGAGCGTCGGCTTGCCCTTGCCCTTGGTCTCACTGACGATCGCCTCGGCCACCGCGACCGCGTCGATCATGATCGGGGAGACGAAGAGCACCAGGAGGGCATCGACCTCGGGGTCGCGCACGATCGCGCGCAAGGCCTTGCGGTAGCGCTCGGCATCGGCCGAGGCGATCAGATCGACCGGGTTGCGCAGGCTCGCTTCGGCCGGCAGGGCCTTGCCCAGCGCCTGCGTCGTGCGGCGGCCGAGCCGGGCCATCGTCAGGCCCGAGCCCTCGATCGCATCGGTCGCGAGGATCGCGGGGCCGCCCGCGTTGGTGACGATCGCGATCCGCGGGCCCTTGGGCAGCGGCTGGTGCAGCAGCGTCGCGGCCAGCGCGAACATCTCGCGGAACGACTCGACGCGCAGCACGCCGCACTGCGCGAGCAGCGTGTCGGCCGCGATGTCCTGCCCGGCGAGGCTGCCGGTGTGCGAGCCGGCCGCCAGCGCTCCCGTGGCCGAACGGCCGCTCTTGACCGCGATGATCGGCTTCTTGCGCGCCGTCCGGCGCGCGACCGCGGCGAAGCGCACCGGGTCGCCGAAGCTCTCGAGGTAGAGCAGGATCACGGCCACGTTCGGATCGTCCTCCCAGTACTCGATCAGGTCCGCGGCCGAGACGTCGACGAGGTTGCCGACCGAGGCGAACATCGCGACCCCGAGTCCCGAGCTCGCGGCATCGGCGAGGATCGCCTCGCCCAGCGCCCCGGACTGCGAGACCATCGCGACCTTGCCGGGCTTGGGCAAGGTCGCCGCGAACGAGGCGTTGAGGCCGAAGGCCGGCTCCGTGTTGATCACGCCCATGCAGTTGGGGCCGATCACGCGCATGCCGTAGCGCTTGGCGATCGCCGCGAGCCGCTCCTCGCGCGCGATGCCCACGCCACCGATCTCCTTGAAGCCCGCGGTGACCACGACGAGCCCGCCGACGCCCTTCTTGCCGCACTGTTCGGCGGCGAGCAGGGCCTCGTCGGGGGGCACGACCAGCACCGCCAGATCGACCGGGCCGTCGATCCGCCCGACCTGCGCGTACGAACGGATCGAGAGCACGACCGAGGTCTTGGGATTGACCGGATACACCGGCCCGGTGAATCCGCCGGCAACGAGGTTGGCGACGACCTGCCGGCCGATCGCGCCCTCGCGGCGTGAGGCGCCGATCACGGCGACGGCCCGGGGGCGGAACAAGGCGTCGAGGGAGCGTGGCTTGGTCACGGAGGCAACGCAACGTACAGACTGTGGTGCGCGAGGCCAGCGCATGCTGGAATCGAAGCCCATGAACCTCACCCGTCTTGCCGCATCGGCCTGTCTGCTCGTCACCGCGCTCTGCGCGCAGCGCGACCCCCTCGAGATCTCGTTCGCGCCCGCGCGCGAAGGTGACGTCGTCCAGGAGACCGGCGCGCGCTACTCGCCCGGCCAGGGCCGGTGGGGCGAGCGGACCCTGATCGACGTGTCGGTGCTGGCCGGCTTCTGGGCCAAGATCGACGAGGACGACCGGGTGAGCCCGGGCTCGAGCGCCGACACCGCCGAGGGCTACGGCGTCGCCGCGCGCATCGGCGTCGGCAACCGTGACCAGAGCGTCGGCCTGCTCTACCACGGGGCGTTCCTCGAGGAGAGCAGCACGGACGTGGACGTGACCGTGCACGCGCTCTACGTCGACTTCGACATCACGGTGCCGCTCGCGGGCGCCGGCAACCGCTTCTACTTCACGGCCGGCGGCGGGCTCGGCGTCGCGATCATCGAGTTCGATTCCCGCTTCGACGACGCGGTCAGCGGTGCGGGCTGCTTGCATCTCGGGCTCGAGTTCGAGATCAGCAAGAGCATCGGCGTCGACTTCGAGTTCGGCGGGTTCCTGTGGGGACACCCCGGGGAGACCGAGGCCTTCGGCTCGTTCCTCGACATCGGGCTGCGCTTCACTTTCTGACGGCTTCGGCGTCGCCGCGCTCGACCCGGTAGACCCACCGCTCGCGCGAATCACGCGCCAGCCAGTCGTCCGTGTGCGCGAGTTCGTGCAGCGTGAAGCCCGGGCCGGCGTGCTCGGGCAGCAGGGGCGCGTCCCTGACCATCAGGAAGAGCGGCCAGGCGCCAGCCCTTTCCCGCAGATGGCCGGCCAGCGCTGCCCGGCGGCCGACGACCTCGAGCACCAGGCGCTTGCGGCCGAGCCAGTAGGCGCCGCCGATGCCGTCGAAATCGGTCTCGACCGTGCACAGCTCGCCGGTGTAGGCGGGCAGGCGGCGCAGCACCTTCGCGGCCTCGATCGGGCCCCGGTGGAAGTACCAGCACGAGGCCAGGACGAGCATCACGAGATGCGCGCCCACGTAGAGCCGGCGCCACCACCGCGACCACCGGTCGCCGCCGGGATCGTGCGCGAGCCCCGCGGCCATCACCAGGAAGAGCAGCGCGAGCGCCGGGAACACGAAGCGGAACTGGCGCCGCTGCGGGATCGCATGCAGCAGCAGGTAGGCCACCGCACACCAGAACGGCAGGGGCAGCAGCGCCGCGCCACGGCGCAGGCAGCGCCAGCCCGCGGGCGCGATCGGCAGCAGGAACACCACGAGGATCAGCAGGTACCTCCAGATCGGCGTGGTCCCGAAGTTCGCGCTCGCGTTCTCGAAGAAGTTCACGCGCACATAGGCCAGCGGCGAGTGCAGGATCGAACCCCAGGTGTAGAGATCGAGCAGGCACTGGAAGAGCACCGGCGGCGCGCAACCGGCGCCGAACCAGAGGGCGCCGCGACCGTTGCGCTGCATGCACAGGCCCGCGACGACCACCGGGCCGAAGCACGCATCCTGCACGCGGGCGCAGAAGGCCACGCCAAGGCAGAACCCGCCGAACAGCGGCCAGGCCGCGGGGCCGTGCGCGAACAGGATCGCCGCCACCGAGAACCCGAGCGCGAAGGTCGGCCCGCTCGGCTGCACCCCGGCAT
>CAZSKV010000568.1:0-4975 GCA_964607495.1 uncultured candidatus Brocadiaceae bacterium | reverse complement strand
GCAAAGGATGCCCTGCGTCCGTCCTGGCGCAAGCGCACGAACCGCGGGGTTGCTCCCGCCCCCACCCGCTCCCACAATCCGGGGCAGCGATGCCAGTCCATCCCACCGCAATCGTCGCCAAGGGGGCCCAGCTCGGGTCCGACGTGGAAATCGGCCCCTACTGCATGGTCGGGGCCCAAGTCCGGCTCGGCAACGGCACGGTCCTGCACCCGCATGCCGTGGTGGACGGCGACACACATCTCGGCGAGGAGTGCCAGGTGTTCCCGTTCGCCTGCATCGGCACCTTGCCGCAGGACAAGAAGATCACCCGCGACTCCCCCCAGGGCCGGCTCCGGATCGGCAACCGCAACATCCTGCGCGAGTACGTGACGGTCAACGGCGGCACCGCGCACGGCGAGGGCATCACCACGATCGGCGACGACAACATGCTGTTGATCGGCTCGCACGTCGGCCACGACGCCACGATCGGCAGCCGGGTCGTGCTGACCAACGGATCGATGATCGCCGGCCATGCCCTGATCGGGGATCGCGTGATCATGGGCGCGATGGTCGGCCTGCACCAGTTCGCGCGCGTCGGCCAGGGCGCGATGGTCGGCGCCGGGGCCAGGGTTTCGCGCGATGTGCCGCCGTTCTCGCTCGTCCACGGCGACCGGGCGCGGCTGGTCGGCGTCAACCTGATCGGCCTCAAGCGCAGCGGCTTCACGACCGAGCAGATGGCCCTGGTCAAGCGCACGTTCCGGCTGCTGTTCTGGCGCTCCGGAACGTTGGCCGACCGGATGGAGCAGGCGCGGAACTTCGTCGGTGACGACCCCATCGGCCGGCTGATCGTCGACTTCGTCGCCGAATCGCGCCGTGGCGTGGTCGCGCCCAGGGGCGGCCCAGGGCCTGCGATCGAGAGTGGACTTGACGAGGGTTAGCGCACTCCTCGCGCTGGCCGGACTCGCCCTGGCCCAGGACCCCGCGAGCAGGCCCCAGGTCTCGCCGCTGTTCGAGACGGCCGACGGGAGCCGCTTCCTGCTGGTCCCGACCGGCGGCCCCCCGCTCGTGCACTGGGTCTGGTTGACGCCCGCGGGCGTGCTCGAGGAACCACCCGGCCTCGAGGGAGTGACCCACGCGCTGGCGCGCGCGGCCATGACCGGCACGACGGCGGCGTGCAGCAAGGACCCCGAACAGGAGCAGATCGCGCTCGATCTGCTGGACCGCGTGGAGCGCGCAGCCGCGAGCGTCGCCATGTCCGGCGAGGTCATGTCGACCGACCTGCGCACCCGGCTCGAGCGCGCGCGCCGGCAGGCCCAGGACCTCCACGATCGCGGCGCGTTTGCGCGCGAGCTGGCGCAGGTGCCCATCGTCTCGGTCCGCCTGAGCGAACACCCCGAGGCCGACCTCGTCGAGATCGCGGCTGCGACCGAGGGGATCGAGCGGCTCGCACGGCTGCTGCACGCCTGGCGCGAAGGCCGCATCCTGCGCGGCGTGCACGAACACCTGCATGCACTGCGCACCGCCGCACTCGCGCGGCGCGTCGAAGGACCGCTGGCGACCGCCGACGAGGAGATCCTGACGCATCACTTCGCCGGGCACCCGTATGCGCGTTTCTTCGCCGCCGGATCGCCCCTGACGGTGCCGTTGACCCAGACCCAGGCCCTGAACCTCTGGCAGCAGACGCATGCCCCGCGCCGCGGCTGCCATGTGCTCGTGGGCGGGTTCGATCCGGTGGCGGTCCGCACCGTGCTCGCGAACGTCTTCGCGAGCTCCGCCCTGCCGCGCGAGCGCGCCCCGCGGCCGGCGGTGCCACGGGACACGAAGGTCGCGCGCCGATCCACGATCCCGGGCGGAAGGGAAGCGCGCCTGCTGATGACCTGGCGCCTGCCGCGCGTGCTCCCGGACTCGCACCTGACCGGTCTGCAGGACTGGTTGCTCGGGGACGAGGAGGCCTTCCTGCCGCGCGGCCTGCGCACGAAGGGACATCCGCACGTCCGCGTGAGCGGGATGCTGCCGTACCCGGGGACGCGCGGCGACGGCCTGCTGCGCCTCGAGGCGATGGCCGACCCTGACGAAGCAGGGGCGGTGCTCGCGGTCGACCAGGTGCTGCTCGTGCTCGCCGGGCTCCTGGTGAGCGCGGCGACCGACGGGCCCTCTGCGGCCGATCTGGCACGCATCCGCGCACGGGCCAGTGCCCGCGCGGTCGAACTCGCACAGGACCCCGCCGCCCGCGCGCGGATGCTCGCGTTGCGCCTCGGCCTCAGCGGCGACGAACCCGAACAGGCGCTCGACCCCGCACCTCCTGACGCCGCGACGCTGCGCGTCCTGCTGCAGGCGATCCTGCAACGCGGCACGCCCGCCGTGGTCACCCTGGAGGCCGCGCGATGAGGTGGCTGGCGGGCTGGACGCTGCTGCTGCTGACCGCCTGCTGGTCGGGTCCCGTGGCGATCCAGACCGAGCCTCTGCCATCCGATCGACCGACGGCGCCCGCCTCGCAGCCGACCAGCGGGCCGCAACGTCCCGAGAGCCTGCGCCTGTCGGGTCGGCTGCCGGAGTTCTCGCCTTACACGCCACCGGCCCTCGTGGTGCGCGACCTCGCGAACGGCCTGCTCGGCATCGCGCTGCGCCGGCCCGACCGCAGCCAGCCGCCGGTCGCGGCGCTGCGGCTCGTCCTGCCGGCGGGGCGCGCGACGGGCGCTCCGGGACTGGCTGACCTCGCGGCCGCGGCCCTGTGTGCCGGCAGCTCGGCCGACGCCCCTTCGCTCGAGCACGAGATCGCGACCCTCGGCGGGCAGCTGACGATCGCGACCCATGCTGCGGCCACGGTCGTCGAGCTGGTCTTGCCGGCCGCGCAGTGGGATTCGGGTCTACGCCGCCTCGCCGAGGCCCTGCGCCAGCCACCGGAGTCGGGCGTGGCCTTCGAGCGGACCCGGGAGGTGGCGCTCGGGCGCCTGCGGACGCTCTGGACCACGCGCCCGGACACCGCTCAGCTCGAGCGCATCGCAACCGATCCGAAGCGGACCCCGGATGCGTGGCTCTCGGAACTCCAGGACCGGAGCGCGACCGAGCTGGCGGCCTACTGGCGTCAGATCACGGCGCCACGCGGCGCGGTGCTCGCGCTCGCGATCCCGGAACTGCAGCCGGAATCCGTGCTGACCGAGGCGGCGGCGGCGGTCGCCGTGTGGACGACGGCGGCCGGGAACGTCCCCTCCATCGCGCAGCCGCCGGCAGCCCTGCCACCGGGCATGCACTGGGCCCCGCGCGCCGGGCTCGCGCGGTTGCACTTCGTGGTCGAGCGGCCGCTTGCCGCCGCGGGGCTCGCGCTCGAGACGCTCGTGCTGCAGGAGATCCTGCTGGGCGGCGACGGCCGCTTCGCGCAGGCGCTGCGCCAGGCCGGGCCCGAGCTCGAACCGCACCGGCTCGCCTATGACGAGGGCCGCCGGCGCTTCGACCTCGTCGGCTTCGAGATGGCCCCCGAGTTCGTGCCCGTGGTCCGCGCGCTGCTGGCCGAGGCCCTGGCCTCGTTCGCCAGTCGGCCCCTGAGCGCCGACGAACTCGAGATCGGCACCGCGCGCGCTCGATTGACCCTGCTGGCCGACCTCGGCTCGACGCGGACCTGCCTCGCGGCCTGCACGAGCTCTGCGCTCGCGGGCGCGATGCCGCTCTTCGGGGCAGCGGAGACCTACGCGCAGCTGGGCCGGATGGAGCCGCAGCGCGTGCAGGCGGCCCTGCCCGCGCTCGCCGCCTCGGTGTCGGCACTGCTTGTGGTCGGGGGCTCGGCGGCAGGCCAGGAAGGCGCGCTCGTGCTCGAGGATCCCTGGCCGCGCGATGCCTTCACCGAACGCAGTGAGAACCGGGACGCGGCCGCGATCCGGGCCGCGACCGCCTACCTGGATCTGGCGGTCAGCGCCTGCGGGGGCAAGGCGGCGCTGGCCGCGATCACGGGCTTCTCGGCCCGCACGATCCGGCGCACCGCGTCGGGACCGGAAGCCATCGATCGGATCTGGTTCGCGGCCGACGGCCGCCTGCGGCGCGTGCGCCAGGTCCTGGCGACCGAGATCGAGACCGTCGTCGCCGGCGGCGCCGCGCGCGAGCGCTCGGGCACGGAGACCCTCGAGCTCGAGAACGACGAGGCGAGGACGCTCGTGCAGGCCGTCGAACGGCATCCGCTCCTGCTCCTCGCCGCGCATGCGCAGGGCCGGCTGTCGATGCGCCTGCTCGCCGTGCGCACGGTCGACGAGCGCGAGATGGCGGTGCTCGAGCGCGTCGACCCGAGTCGCGAACGCCTGCGTCTCTTCCTCGATGTGCAGTCCGGTCTCGTGCGCCGGATCGAGACCCGCGAATGGCGGCCCGGCATCGGGCGCGTGCCCCTGGTCGAGAACTTCGCCGACTACCGCAGTGCCGCCGGAGTGCGCGTGCCGTTCCATGTCGAGAGCGCACTCGATCCGGGTGGCGAGCCGGTGGCGACCGAATGGCTGCGCTTCGTGCCCACCACCCCGACCGCCGAGGAGCTGACACCAGGCGGCCCGCGCGGTGATGATGCAGGGAGATGAGATCGATGGTATTGCGCCCGCTCGTTGCTCTTGCGCTGGTTGCCGGACTCGTGCCGGTGTTCTGGCGCACCAAGGCCAGCGCCCGGTCCGGCGACTACACGGTCACCGAACTCGGCCGCAACCTGCACCTGATCGCCGGGCGCGGCGGCAACTCAGTCGTGCTCGCCGACCCGGCCGGCACGTTGCTGGTCAACTGCAAGTACGGCCGCGACGCCGCCGAGCTGCAGAAGGTGATCGCCGGGCTGGGCGGCGGGCCGCTGCGTTGGCTGCTGTTGACCGATGACCGCCCCGAGCACTCCGATGCGGTCGCGGCGTTTCCGCGCGACCTGACGGTCGTCGCCCACCACCGCACCGACCAGCGGCTGCGCGCCGAGGCGCGGCGCGGCGCCGACCTGACCTTCGACTCGACCGTGCACATCCGCGTCGGCACCCGCCTCGTCACG
>CAZSKV010000567.1:0-4115 GCA_964607495.1 uncultured candidatus Brocadiaceae bacterium | reverse complement strand
CTGGGAGCCGGTCGGCATCGGGCTGATCGTCGGGCACTTCATCCTGCCCTTCGCCTTCCTGATGTCGCGGCACATCAAGCGCAACCGGGTCACCCTGACCATCGGGGCGTCGTTCATGCTGCTGATGCACTTCCTCGATCTGCACTTCATGGTGCTGCCGAACCTCTACCCGGCCACCGACGGTCACGGCTTCCACCCGAGCTGGATGGACGCGACGGCCGTCCTCGGGTTCTTCGCGTTGTTCCTGTCGTTCACGATCGGCAACATCCGCAAGGTGCCGTTGCTGCCCGAGCGCGATCCGCGGCTCCAGGAATCGCTGCGGTTCCACAACATCTGAACGCTTCCCAGGAGAACGACCATGAGTCATCACAAGGCGCACCACGGATCGCACGCCGAGAACCCCGAGCCGATCGACCCGGAACACGACGTGGACGGTCTCAAGACCGCGGCATGGCTCGGCGTCTCGGCAATCGTCTTCGCGGCTTCGATCTGGCTGCTCTTCGTGTTCTTCGACGCGCTGGTCGCGAGCGAGAAGTACCACAAGGTCGAGTCGGTCGAGTCGCCCGAGCTCAAGGAGCTCCGGGAAACCGAGAAGAGCGCCCTGGGTGCATCCGGCAACCGTCCGAGCATCGAGCAGGCGATCCAGGACTACGTGAACAAGAAGTGATGCCCACCGCGCGGACTGCCGGCACGAACAGCACCGCGAGGATGCAGATCCTCGTGTCGGCGGTCGCGTTGCTGCTCGGCGCCAGCCTCTGCGCCCAGGTGCCGATCCGCCAGCAGGTCGTCGATCCGGCGACGAACGTCATGGAACGCCTCGGAGCGATGGTGCCGCTCGATGCCGCGTTCCACGACGAGCAGGGACGCGCCGTCACGTTGCAGCAGTACTTCGACGGCAAGCGGCCGGTGATCCTGAACCTCGGCTACTACGGCTGCCCGGCGCTCTGCGGCGCCGTGCTCAACGGCCTGCTCGACGCGCTCAAGCCGCTCGAGCTCGAGTTCGGCAAGGACTTCGCGGTCGTCACGCTCTCGTTCGATCCACGCGAGAAGCCGGAGCTCGCCCGCGAGAAGAAGGCTGCCTACCTGCAGGAGCTCGCGCGGCCAGCGGCCGCCGACCACTGGCACTTCCTGACCGGGGAGGAGACCCAGATCCGGGCCGTCGCCGAGGCGGTCGGTTTCGGCTACGAGTGGGATGCGCAGACCAGCCAGTACCTGCACGGCGCCGCGATCATGCTGCTCTCGCCCCAGGGCAAGACCACGCGCTACTTGTTCGGCGCCGACTACCGGACCCGGGATCTGCGCTTTGCCCTCGTGGAGGCTGGCGAGGGCCGCGTCGGCACGACCTGGGACCGGATCCTCCTGAGCTGCTATGGCTACGACCCCCGCAGCAAGAGCTACCAGCTGGTGGCCTGGACGGTGATGCGGATCGGGGGCGGGCTCTCCGCGGCCCTGATCGTCGTGATGATCTTCTTCTTCGTGCGCCGCGAGCGTCGCCTGCGCGTCCTGCCGGCCACCACATGACATTCCATCCGTGCCACTCGTGAGCGAGGGCTGAGAGAACCCCGATGATCTTGCTCCAGCAACAACCCCAGAACCCGTCGGACAGGCTGACCTGGGCCGACCAGCTGCCGCCGGCAGCTTCGACGTTCTGCCCGGACACCGACGGCCTGTTCTGGTTCGTCACCTACATCAGCATCTTCTTCTTCGTGCTGATCACGGCGATCCTGGTCTACGCGGTCGTCAAGTGGCATCGCCGGACCGAGGACCAGCCGGCGGCTTCGAACGTGACGCACAACACCGCGCTCGAGGTCACGTGGACCGTGATCCCGCTGATCATCGTGATGGTGATCTTCGTCTGGGGCTGGAAGGGTGCCCAGGACCAGACGATCGCGCCGGCCACGAACCTGAACTACAAGGTCGTCGGCTACCAGTGGGGATGGGAGATCACGCATCCTGGTTCGACCGAGCCGGTGGCCGAGCTCTGGGTCCCGAAGGACCGGCCGGTCAAGCTCACGATGAGCTCGCGCGACGTGCTGCACAGCGTCTTCATCCCGGCATTCCGCGTGAAGCGCGACGTGATCCCCGGCCGTTACCAGACGCTGTGGTTCCAGGCGACGCGCAAGGGCGTCTACGACCTGTTCTGCGCCGAGTACTGCGGCACCAAGCACTCGCAGATGATCCTGCAGGACGCCGTGCACGTCGTCGACTACGAGGAGTGGCTCAAGCGGCCGTGGGAGAAGGAGTCGGCCGACCCGAAGGAGCGCGGCAAGAAGACCTGGACCAACCAGTGCAAGACCTGCCACACGATCGACGGCACGGTCAGTGTCGGCCCGACCTGGCTGGGGCTGTCGACGCGCGAACTCGAGTGGACCGACGGCACGAAAGGCAAGTTCACGCGCGATCACCTCAAGGAATCGCTGGCCGAGCCGGGCAAGAAGCTCGCGAAGGGCTTCCCGAATGGCGGCATGACGCCCTTCCCGGACCTCGCGAAGAACGACAAGAAGCTCGACGACCTGATGGAGTTCATCCAATCCCTGAAGTGAGCCGAGGCGCACCATGACCACCTACACCCCAGTCGCCGAGACTTCCCCGAGCTCGCAGCAAGAGCCGGTCAACTACCTGAACGCGACGCGCGGCTTCGCCTCGTGGGCGCTGACCCTCGACCACAAGCGGATCGGGATCATGTACCTCGTGGGGACGATGCTGTCGTTCCTCGCCGGCGGACTCTTCGCCCTGATGATCCGCCTGCACCTGTGGGAGCCCACTGGCGCGATCTTCAAGGACCTGAACGCCTACAACAACGTGCTGACGCTGCACGGGGTGTTCATGGTGTTCTTCTTCATCATCCCGGGCATCCCCGGCGCGTTGGCGAACTTCGCGCTGCCGCTGATGCTCGGCGCGAAGGACGTCGCGCTGCCGAAGCTGAACCTCGCGAGCTTCTACCTGTGGCTCTTCGGCGTCGTGTTCGCGACCTGGGCGATCTTCGACGCGAACATCGACACCGGCTGGACCTTCTACACCCCGTACTCGATCTACACGAACACGTCGGTGATCGCGATGGGTCTTGGCGTGTTCATGGTCGGCTTCAGCTCGATCTTCACCGGGCTGAACTTCGTGACCACCGTGCACAAGATGCGCGCACCCGGGCTCACCTGGTTCAAGCTGCCGCTCTTCATCTGGGGGATCTACGCGACCGCGATCCTGCAGGTGCTCGCGACGCCGGTGCTCGGCATCACGCTGCTGCTGCTCGTGTTCGAGCGGCTCTACGGCATGGGGTTCTTCGATCCGCAGCTCGGCGGCGACCCCGTGATGTTCCAGCACTTCTTCTGGTTCTACTCGCACCCGGCGGTCTACATCATGATCCTGCCGGCGATGGCGATCATCTCCGACGTCGTCTCGGTGCACTGCCGCAAGCCGCTCTTCGGCTACAAGCTGATCGCCTTCTCCTCGATCTCGATCGCCGTGATCTCGTTCCTCGTGTGGGGCCACCACATGTTCACGAGCGGCCAGAGCGAGTGGGCGATGCTGGCGTTCTCGTTCCTGACGTTCTTCGTCGGCATCCCGACCGCGATCAAGGTCTTCAACTGGGTCGCGACGATCTGGAAGGGCTCGATCGACCTGTCGGCGCCGATGTTCTACGCGCTGGCGATGATCATCATCTTCATCATCGGCGGGTTGACCGGGATCATGCTCGCGGCAGTCAGTGTCGACCTGCACCTGCACGACACCTACTACGTCGTCGCCCACTTCCACTACGTGATGATGGGCTCGACCGCGCTGGGGTTCTTCGCCGGGATCCACCACTGGTGGCCGCAGATGTGGGGCCGGATGTACTCCGAGACCTGGGCGCGGATCGCCGCGGTCATCATCTTCGTCGGCTTCAACATGACCTTCCTGCCGCAGTTCGTGATGGGCAGCCAGGGCATGCCGCGCCGCTATGCGACCTACCTCGAGCGCTGGGAGGGCTACCACCACCTCTCGACGATCGGGGCCTGTGTGCTCGGCGGCGGCTTCGCGCTCATGATCGGCTACCTGACCGTCTCGCTGTTCAAGGGCGAGAAGGCCAAGGTCAACCAGTGGGGCGGGGTGACGCTCGACTGGATGTGCCCCACGCC
>CAZSKV010000566.1:0-15654 GCA_964607495.1 uncultured candidatus Brocadiaceae bacterium | reverse complement strand
GGTGTGGCGGCGGCACGCGATCGACAGGTCGGTGTCGCCGACGAAGATTGCGCGCTTGTGCTCGGCGCGGACGGAGGCCAGTAACGCCTGTCCGGTGAAGGAGGCCCAACAGTCCTGTTTGGCGACGAGATGCAAGCGTGTCGGGGTCGTCAGATCGGTGATCAGGAGTTCGCGTGCGCCGAAGGCGAATCCCCGTGCAGCCCAGGCCGCGTAGAGACCGAGCACGAGAAAGGTCAGCAGGCGCGCGCGCCAGATTCTGCCCAGGGCTTGGATCACGCGTGTGAGCATCACTCCTCAGGACACGTAATGGCCGCCGACGAATCGGCTCGCGCACCAGACGAAGCCGCAGAGGCTGGCGGCAAACCAGAGGCCCCAGGCAGGCAGCCGGCAGCGGGCTGGCAGCGCGGCGAACGCGAGCACCACCGCGAAGTGGAACGGGAACAGGATCGCGGTCCACCGCAACATGTCGTGGAACGGGAAGGAGACCCAGTCCTGGCTGAGGAAGAACAGCCACGCGCCGGCCGTGAAGAGAGACAGGACCGCCGGCATCCGCGTGCGCTGCGGCCACACGACCAGCGGGATGACGAGGAACGTCGCGAGCGACAAGCGGACGGTCGGCTGGTTGGGCATCAGCCAGGCATCCGCCAGGGTCTTCAGCTCGAGGTTGCGCGGCTCCTGCGTCTCCAGCGCGCCCCAGGCGGCGTAGGCCTTGCGGAAGGCCCAGGCGTCACCGACCTGGAAATGCAGCAACGCCATGTAGCCGAGCAGGCCGAGGGCGGCGATCGGCATGGCGAGGCCGAACTGCAGCGCGCCCCGCCAGGCCCGCCGCAAGTCATGCGGCGGAGTGAGGGTGTCGAGCACGATCGCCGTCCCGAGGGCGGCGACGAGTACGATGGCAGGTGTGCGGGTGAACCAGGCCAGCGCCGCGAGCGCGGCTGCAGCCAGGTAGCGGCGTCGCAGCAGGCAGCCGAAGCATCCTGCCAGGAGCGGGAAGTAGAGCGACTCCGCGTACCCGGTGCGGAAGTAGATCGAGCCAGGCCAGGCTGCGAACACGGCGACCACCAGGTTGTTGCGCCGGATGTCGTTCGAGAAGGCGCGCAGAGCCCAGGCGAGGAGCACGCAGCCGGCGACCGAGAGCAAGGCCGCGACCGGGAGGCGGAGCAGCATGGGCGGCAGGCCGGTCAGGTAGGCGAGTCCGCGCAGGAGCAGGGGCAGACCCGGCGAGAACGGGACCGCCGAGTAGCTCCCGTAGTCCCCTGCGGGGAGCTGGTAGCCCTCCCTCGCGATCCCGAGATAATAGATCTCGTCCCAGGCCGGCTCGGAGCCCCAGTACCCGGGGTTCGTCCACGCGACGATTGCATGGAAGAGACCCAACGTGGCAATGCCGATCGTGAGCGGCACGGCAATCGGGCGGTCCCAGAACGAAACCTCGGAGACCTCCGCCGGAGCGGAGGCGACCGCGGTCTCGCTCCGAGCCGGGGCAGGCTGCGGCGGAGCGGGCGTCATCGAGGTGGGAGACCGGAGTGGGATCCGGGTCCGTGAGTCGTTACAAGAACGTTATCTCGTTGACGGAAACTGGACAAACCCCTGATCCGCGGTGCCCGTGTGGCCGGGCTCGGCTCGCGTCGACCCGCTGGCGCCAGCGCCCGCCTGCCGTGGCGTGTCGTACCCTTCAGCGCCGCTGCCGATGGTCTCCGCCTCGCTCGTGATCCCGGTCTACCGCGGAGCCAAGACGATTGGCCCGCTCGTCGCACGCCTCGAACAGGAGCTCGACGCCATCGGCGATTTCGAGATCGTGCTCGTGAACGACGGCAGCCCTGACGATTCGGCGGAGGTCTGCCGGCAGCTGGCCGCGCACAAGCCGCACGTGCGGTTCGTGAACCTGGCGCGCAACTTCGGCGAGCACAACGCGGTGATGGCCGGGCTCAACCACTGCCGGGGTGGGACCGCGGTGATCCTCGACGACGACTTCCAGAATCCCCCGAGCGAGGTCCGGAAGCTGCTCGCCGAGCTCGCGCGTGGCTTCGACGTGGTCTACTCGCGCTACGAGAAGAAGCAGCACGGCTGGTTCCGCAACCTCGGCAGCCGCTTCAACGATCGCGTCGCGACGCTGATGCTCGGCAAGCCGAGGGATCTCTACCTGTCCTCGTTCAAGGCGTTGAACCGTTTCGTGATCGACGAGGTCGTCAAGTACCGCGGGCCGTTCCCGTACATCGACGGCTTGATCCTGCGCGCAACCAGGAACTACTCGACGGTGCTCTGCAGCCACAGCGCGCGTGAAGAGGGCAAATCGGGTTACACGCTGCACAAGCTGGTCTCGCTCTGGCTGAACATGTTCACGAACTTCTCGATCCTGCCCTTGCGCCTCGCGTCGCTGCTCGGCGTCGGCGTGGCTGCACTCGGGATCCTCGCTGCACTCGCGTTCCTGATCGAACGCCTGCGCCACCCGGAGATCCCGCAGGGCTGGGCCTCACTGATCGTCACGCTGCTGCTGGTCTCGGGCATCCAGTTGTTCGCCCTCGGGATGATCGGCGAGTACCTCGGCCGCCTGTTCCTCAAGGACGTCGGCCGGCCCCAGTTCGTCGTGCGCGAACGGGTCAACTGCGCGGCGCCGAGGGAAGACTGAGCGTGTCGACCACCGCGTTTGCCGGCAAGAGCGTGCTCGTGACCGGCGGTCTCGGCTTCCTCGGATCCAACCTCGCGATCCGCCTGGTCGAGCTCGGCGCGCGGGTGCTGTTGGTGGATTCCCTGATCCCGACGCACGGCGGGGATCCGCGCAACGTCGAATCGGTCGCCGGGCGCCTGCAGATCAACATCAGCGACCTGCGCGACGCCGATTCGCTGCGGATCCTGGTCCGCGGGCATGCCTACGTGTTCCATCTCGCGGGGCAGGTCAGCCACGGTGACAGCATGCGCGATCCCGAGCTCGACCTCGGGGTCAACTGCGTGTCGACGATCAACCTCCTCGAGGCGTGCCGGCATGAGAACCCGGGAGCGGTGCTCGTCTACACCTCGACGCGGCAGGTCTACGGCCGGCCCGTGCGCCTCCCCGTGAACGAGGACCATCCGACGGTCCCGGTCGACGTGAACGGGATCAACAAGCTCGCAGCCGAGTACTACCACCTGCTCTACCACAACACCTACGACCTGCGGTCGGTCGTGCTGCGGCTGACGAACACCTACGGGCCACGCCAACAGATCCGGAACGACCGCCAGGGCTTCACGGGGGTGTTCCTGCGCCGGGCGATGCTCGGGCAGAAGCTGCAGATCTATGGCAGCGGCGACCAGCGTCGCGATTTCAACTACGTCGACGACGTCGTCGCGGCGCTGCTGCTCGCGGCGGCACAGCCCTGTTGCTACGGGCGGGTGTTCAATCTCGGCGCCGCGCGTCACTTCTCGCTGAACGAGTTCATCGCGCATCTGCGCGAACTCTGCGCCTTCGAGGTCGAGCACATGCCGTTCCCGCGCGATCGCAAGCTGATCGACATCGGCGACTACTACGGCGACTGGTCACGGTTCGCGACGGCCACCGGCTGGCAGCCGGGCACCGACCTGGCCACGGGACTGCGCCGCAGCGTCGAGTTCTTCCGCGCCCACGCGGCCGTCTACCTGTCATGACCAGGATCCCGATGTTCGACTACCGGCGGCAGCTGGCCGCCCTTCGCCCCGAGATCGACGCGGCGATCGCCCGCGTGCTCGATTCGGGCACGCTGATCCTGGGCCAGGAAGTACAGGGCTTCGAGCAGGCATTCGCGCGCCATCTCGGACGCGGTGAGTCCGTGGGGGTCAACAGCGGCACCGACGCGATCGCGATCGGACTGTGGGCGTGCGGGGTGGGCCCCGGCGACGAGGTGATCACGGTCGCGAACACCGCCGTCCCGACGGTCTCCGCGATCCGCATGACCGGCGCGACGCCGGTGTTCTGCGACGTCGATCCGGTGACCGCGCCGCTGGACATCCGCGCGGCGCTCGCGCTCGTGGGGCCGCGCACGAAGGCGATCGTGCCGGTGCATCTCTACGGCAACGTGGTCGACGTGCCCGCGCTGCAGCAGGGTCTCGCGGGCAGGCCCGTGCGGGTGCTCGAAGACTGCGCGCAGGCGCATGGCGCACGTCTGCGCGGACAGCGCACCGGCACCTTCGGAGACCTCTCCGCGTTCTCGTTCTATCCGACCAAGAACCTGGGCGCGTTCGGCGACGCCGGCCTGTGCTGGAGCGGTGACGCCGGGCTCGCGGCGGCGATGCGTCGCATCCGCATGTACGGGTTCCAGGACCGCTACTACGCCGAGTGCGAGGGCGTGAACAGCCGCCTCGACCCGCTGCAGGCCGCGATCCTCACGGTCAAGTTGGCGCATCTCGAGTCCTGGGTCGCACGCCGGCGCGAGCTCGCGCAGCGCTACGACTCGCGCCTCTCGCCCCGCATCCGGCGCGTACCAGCTGCCACCGGGGTCACGCACGGCTACCACCTCTATGTCGTGCGCGTTCCCGACCGCGAGCGCGTGCGCTCCGAGCTCGAGGCACAGGGCATCGCGACCGGCGTGCACTACCCGTACCCGATCCACCGGATGCGGGCCTACGAGTTCCTGGGCTACGCTGCCGGCAGCCTGCCGCACACCGAGGAGCTCGCACGCGAGGTCCTGTCATTGCCGCTCTACCCCGAACTCGGCGAGGCCGACGTCGACGCGGTGGCCGCGGCGCTCAACGCACGCTGCGGCTGAGCCCGGCATGCAGCCCGAGCAGTACGCGCGGATGCGGGCCGAGGAGGAGCGGCATTGGTGGTATCGGGGCAATCGCGCCGTCGTCGCCGCGCTGCTCGGCTCCGTGCGTGGCGCGGTCATCGGCCGCCACCTCGACGTCGGCTGTGGCACCGGACAGAACCTCGAGAGCCTCGCGCGGACGACGGGCAGCAGGAGTGTCGGCCTCGACTTCGCGCCGGCCGCGCTCGCGCATTGCCGCGCGCGGGGCTTGCACGGGTTGGTGCAAGGGAGCGTGATGCAGCTCCCGTTCCGGCCGCAGAGCTTCGACCTCGTGACCTGCTTCGAGGTGCTCTACCACCGCGAGATCGGCGACTGGCGGACGGCGATAGCCGGTTTGGCCGCAGTGCTGCGCCCGGGTGGGCTCCTGCTGCTGCGCGAGCCGGCATTCCGCTTCCTGGCTGGTGACCACGACGTGGTGGTGCAGGGTGCCCGCCGCTTCCGCCGCGCCGAGGTTCGCGCGGCAGTCCGAGCCACGGGGCTCGAGATCCTGCGCCTGAGCTACCAGAACGTGATCACCTTCCTGCCCGCTGCCGTACTGCGCTCCTGGCAACGCTGCTGGCGCGGCCGCCGGCCTCCCGCTCCCGACTTCGCGACTGGCGGCGGCCGCCTGCAGGTGACCCTGGAGCGGATGCTGTCCTGGGAGGGCTGGTGGCTGCGGCACGCGGTCCTGCCCTTCGGCTCCTCGGTGCTGTGCCTGGCGCGCAAGCCCGGCGCGACGCATGTGCAGGATGTGCACACCTGTGTCGTTTCGGTGCCTTCGGGTGACTCCGGGCCGCGTCCCAAGTCTTGATTCCGAAAGGCTCCGCGGCGGGGCACGGCCCTTGCTTTGCGCGCGGCGTGCGCCTGTCTTCCGCGTTCTGTGCCGTGGCCGTGCTCGGTACGCCTGCGTTCCCGCAGGAGGTGCCGCGGCCAGCGGGCGCTGACGAGCCACGCCTGCTGCAGCGCCTGTCGGCGCCGTTGCTGCACGTGCACCGCCGGGTCGAGGCGCGTCCCACGGCTCCAGCCGACGCCAGTCCGGCGGCCGGCGTACTGCGCAACCTCTGGACGGCACTGCCGATCCCGGCTGGCGCCGAGCTTGCGGCCGGGGTGCTGAGCCGATTGACGGCAAATGCCGAGGAGATCGAGTTCGCGGTCACGAGCCTCCTGCCGCGCCAGGCGGCGCCCAGTCTGCCGCTGCTCGTGCTGCAGGCGCGCCTGGAGGAGCCTGCGGCCCAGGCGATCGCCCAGGCCTTGTCCGGGGCCGATCTGGCCCGTCCGACCCGCAAGGCTGGCGGCCGCCAGGTGTACGAACTGCTCGGCGCACAGCCGGATGCGCCCGGACAACGCATGGAGGTCGTGCTCGTCGAGCGGGATCTGATCGTCTCCAACCAGGGGACGAGCCTCGACGAGGCCCTTGCCCTCGGCACCACGGCTGGCAGGCCATTGGTTGCCGACGAGCGCTACCGGACCCTGCGCCGCCGCATCGGCAACTTCGAACGCAGTGCCGTCACGGTCTACGCGGACTGGGCGCGGCTCGGGCCGGCGCTGACCACACGGCTGCCCAAGGATCTGGCCCCGCTCGTCGACTGGTCAGGCCTGGTCGGAGTGCAGCGCCTGCTGCTGGGTGTGGTTCCGACCAAGGACGGCTTGCGCACGACACTCCTCGTCGACCACGGTCCCGCCGGGCCGCCAGCCCAGGCCGGGGGCCGGGCGCCGCGCGCGCATCCCGATGGCTGGCTGACGTTGCTCGAACCGGCGCGCGCCTCGGCCTTGATCGCCGGCCTGCCGCGGGGCGGACTGGGTGCGATCGGCTTTGCCTTCGATCCGGATCGCCTTGCCAGCGTCAGTGCCGAGCCGGGTTCGCGATTTGGCGCGTTGCGTCACGGCATCGAGCACGGTTGCGACGATTCCGATCTCGACTTCGAGCGGCACGTGCTGCGCCGTCTCGCGAACACGGCCGGTGTGCAGTTCCTCGGTGACATGCAGAACTTCGACGCCGTCTTGGCCCTGCGGACCAGCGACAAGTCGGCCGCGCAAGCGATCCTTGGCGACCTGCGGCGCGCACTCGTGCACCACGGTCAGGCGCTGCCGCTGCAGGGCCGCCGCACGGACGAGCCGATCGGGCGCGACCAGCTGATCCTGCGTGGCAGTGCCGTCACGGGCATGGGCCCGGTGCACGTCGCCACGCTCGAGGATTCGGTCCTGCTCACGCTCGGCGCCAGATCCCTGATCCGCCTCGCGGACGAACTGCGCAATCCGGCTGCCTTGCGCACGAGTCAGGTCCCGATGGCGGCCCTCTGGCAACGCTACGGGCTGCCCAAGCAACCGGTGGCGGGTGTGATCGCCCTCGACCTGAGTCGGCTCGCGCGCGCAGCGAGTCCGCAGTCCGGGAGCGAGGCAGCGCCCGCCGGGTTCTCGTTCGGACGGCACGTCGGTTGCTTCTGGCTCGACGACGGTGTGCTGCGGGCCGACCTGCTGAGCCAGCTCTGACTCCTGAGTTCTCTGTCAATCCAGTTTCCCCCCCGAGAGAGCTACCCCAATCTGGGGCAGGCAGGGGCAGTTCTCTCGGGGGACTTTCACTGGTCTCGCGGCCGGTGGATGCGTGACGTTCCCCGAGAGGGCCGCTCCGATTCTGGGGCAGGCAGGAGTGGCTCTCTCGGGTCTTTTCTTGGGTCCGGGCCGCGTCAGAACACTTCGAACCAGGACTTCTCGACCCGCCCGATCACCGCCGCATCGGGCTGCAGCTGGGCGACGGCGAGCGTCGCCTTGGCCGACAGGCGCAGGAAACCGCAACGCCGCAGCGCGGCGTCGTCGAACGCACCGGAGGCGGCAGCCACGTAGGCATCGGTGGCGGCGTCACCGAGTCCGGGCAGCCCCGCCGCGAGGAACGCGGCCTGCTCGTCCGGGGTCAGCTGCGCGATCGAGACGAGGTCCAGGTGGACCTGGCGGCGCGGCGTGGCGGCGAGGTACTCACGGCGCCTGCCGACCAGGATCCCGCGGACGCGGCCTTCGGTCACGAACAGCTGCGTTACGGTGGTCGGCGAAGCGAGCACCGCATCCAGCTCCGCGGGGGCGATCACCTGGGCGACCTCGGTCGCCGCGACGAGTCGTACGAGCTCGGCCTGGACCGCGGCCCGCCAGCGGGGTTCGTAGACCAGGACCCGCGGGTCCGGCAGTTTCGTCTGGCCGGCGCCGATGCCGGCAGGCCGGGTCAGGAACGCGAACTCCTGCAGGTCGTACATCGGCGCGGAGGCGACCTGGAACGAGAGCCGCACGAGGCGGTTGGCCTCCGGATCCCGTTCGCTGACCGTGAACGCGTGCGTGATCCCGCGTGCGCGCGCGCCGGCCACCACCGCGGCGAACATGCGCAAGGAGATCGAAGGGTCGCGCGCCTCCGGGGCGACGGTCAGGAAGCTCGTGAACAGCGCGGAGAGGTTCTGGCCACGGCAGGAGACCTGCATCGGCAGGCCGGCGAAGAACCCGATGAGTTCGTGGTTGCGTTCGATGCCGACGGCGATCGGCGCCGCGCGGCCCGGGCGGACCAGGTACTCGCGCAGCAGCGCCGGACTGTAGTGCCAGCACGGCCGCTTCCAGCTGCGGTTCATCAGGCTCGCCACGGCACCCAGATCTGGGTCGAAGACCAGCGAGCTGCGGGCTTCCGGATTCGGTGGCGGCATCGGGTTGCGGAGATTGCGCGGCGTCTGCGGCGCCGGGCCGGAGCAGTCAGTCGAAGCCCGACACGAGGCGCACGCCGTCGCGGAGCACCGAGCTGGCGGCGCAGACACGCCCCTGCTGGCGCACGAGCTTTAGCTGCAGCCAGAAGTCGGAGCAAGCCACCCGATCGCCGAGCACGGAGCCCGGGAGCGCGTGCGCAGGATCGCGCGTGGCCTGCGCCTGCACGACCTCGAGGGCTTCGCCGTCCAGATCCGTGCTCGGCAGCGGGAAGGGGGCGGCGAGGGGATGGAACTCGCAGGCCCGGATGGTCCGCTCGAGCGCGGCGGCCGGCAGCCGCCAGTCGAGCCTGCCGCCCCCCGGTGTCTGCCGGCGGTAGTAACGGCGCGCGCCCAGGTCCTGCGGCAGGCGCTGCACGCACCGCAGCGGCGCATCGTCGAGCAGCCTGGCCACGAGTTCGAGCCCCTGCCGGACGCAGCGGGTGTTGACCGCCAGCGCGGTGTCGGCCGGGGTCGCGGGCCACTCGCTGGCGTACGCGATCGGCCCGGCGTCGATGTCGGGCGTCAGCCAGTGCAGGGTGACGCCGTGCTGCGCGGCGTCCTCGAAGATCGCCCAGCTCGCCGCGTCGAGCCCGGCATACTCCGGCAGGCGGCCGGGATGCAGGTTGAACGCGCCGAGGGCTGGAACTTCGAGCGCGGGCGCGGCGATCCGGTGCAGGGAGTGCACGTTGAGCAGCAGCTCGACGCCGTGGTCGCGCAGGGTCGCGGCGAATGCGGGGTCGCGCACGCTCGCCGCGGGATGCACGGGAATCCCCGCGCTCTGCGCGGCGCGCGCCACCGTCGCGGTCGCAGTTCCTGGCGCCGGCGACGAAGCGACGCCGACGACGTCGTGGCCGCGGCCGCGCAGCAGCCGCAGGGTCTGCAGGCCGGCCGCCTCCTCTGCACAGAGCCAGATCCTCATGCGCTCTGGGCGCGGCGCTGGCGGTGCACGAAGCTGGCGATCGCGCGCACGGTGCGGAACTGCGCGAGATCGAGCGTCTCGACCGCGACCTTGAGCGCGAACTCCTTCTCGAGGCGGAACAGGAGCTCGACGAAGGTCAGCGAGTCGAGCAGCCCTTCGTCGACGAGGTCGGCGTCGAGCCCCGGCACGGACAGGTTCATGTCCTGGGTCAGGATCTGCAGCAGGCGGGTCTCGAGCGCGGCGAGGTCGACCATGGGGCGCAGGCGGGTTCAGGAGTCTATCGCGCTCGCGAAGAGCTGGCGGAGGGCGGGGCGATCGATCTTGCCGTTCTGGTTCTTGGGCAGCTCTGGCAGCACGAGGAACCTGGCTGGCAGCATGTAACCCGGGAGCAGCTCGGCAAGGGCCTTGCGCACGGCCGCCGGCTCGAGGCTCTGTCCGGCGAGCAGCGCATACGCGCAGCAGATCCGGTGGCCCTCGAAGCCCCCGGTCGGGATCGCGACGACCGCGCTCTCGCGCAGGCCGGGCAGGGTGTGCAGCGCGGCTTCGATCTCACCGAGTTCGATCCGGTAGCCGCGGCTCTTGATCTGCATGTCGGACCGCCCGACGAAGTGCAGCAAGCCGTCTGCGTCGCGGCGCGCCAGGTCGCCGGTGCGATAGAGCCGTTGCCCGGGCCTACGCGGATCGGGCACGAACGCGGCCCGGGTCTTGTCGGGGTCCTGCCAATAACCGGGCGAGAGCCCTGGGCCGCCGAGGTAGAGCTCGCCGACCGCGTCGGGCGGCGTCTCGCGCAGCTCGGCATCGAGCACGAGCGCCTCCTCGCCGGCGCAGGGCCGGCCGATCGGTACCGGCACGCGCGGATCCGCGGGCGGACCCGGCACGTCGTGGAAGGTGCTCGCGATCGTCGCCTCGGTCGGACCGTAGAGGTTCGTGAAACGGACGTGCGGCAGGTGCCGCATCAGGTGGATCAGGATCGGCGTCGGCAGGACCTCGCCGCACCACAGCAGCCGCCGCAGGGCCGGGAAGTCGCGCGGCCGGATCGCATCGAAGCGCACGAGGTAGGTCAGGATCGACGGCACCGAGAACCACTGCGTGAGCTCGCTCGTGCGGATGAACTCCGCGAGCTTGTGCGGGAGCAGGCTGACTTCGGGCGGGACCAGATAGAGCTCGGCACCGCTGCCGAAGGTGCCGTAGAGATCGAAGGTCGAGAGATCGAAGTGCAGCGGCGGGTGGGACGAGCAGCGGTCGGTCGGCGCGATGCCGAAGTGGGGGACGGCCCAGGCGAGGAACGCGAGCACGTTCGCGTGCGTGATCACGACGCCCTTGGGCGTGCCGGTGGACCCCGAGGTGAAGAGCAGGTGGGCGGCAGCCTCCGGGCTGCGCGCGACCAGGCGCGGGTGCGGACTCTCGCTCGCGGCCTCCCGGGCGCCGAACGCGCACTCCGGCACGCCGGCCGCCGCCAGCGTCGCGAAGCGCAGCTGCGCGCCGGCCAGCCGCTGCCCGGCGGCCCCGAGGCGATGCGTGTGGGGGCTCACGAACACGACGCTCGGGGTCGCGGCGGCGAGGATGCGCGCGAGCCTTGGCGCCGGCGAGCTCGGGTCGAGCGGCACGTAGACGCCGCCGGCAAAGAGCGTCCCGAGGATCGCGAGGATCGCCTCGGGGCTCTTCTCGAGCAGGATGCCGACCCGGTCGCCCGGGCGGATGCCGGCCTGCACCAGGGCGTGGCCGGCCTGCGCGGCGCGGGCCACGAGTTCGCTGTAGGTCAACCGCAGGCCGGCGGCGTTCAGGGCCGGGCGGCTGGCGTGCTGAAGGGCGGCGTGCAGCACCCATTCGGCCAGCTGGCGGCTCATGTCGCCGGCAGGGCGCGCGCGAGGGCGAAGGCGCGCAGGGTCTCGGGCAGGTCGTCCTCGTCGCGCGGGACGTCGAGGATGTAGTGGTGGATCCCGAGCCGCAGGTAGCCGGCGAGCTCGCGCGCGACCGTCGCGTGGTCGCCGACGAGGTACGGGCAGAAGGTCTGGTAGTTCGCGAAGGGATGCAGCCAATAGGGCGACCTGCCCTGGGCGGCGGCCTTGCCGAGTTCGCTCAGCTGCTGGTGCCACTGCGAGTCGGACACTCGCATCGCCAGCTCGTGCGTCAGCTGGCCCTTGCGGTCGAGCGGGAAGCGCTGTTCGGCGAGCCGCCAGGCCGCGGCCGCGTCGTCACGCGCGATCACGCCGATCCGGATCCCGTAGGTGATCCCGGGCACGGCGATCGTCTCCTTGTGCCGTTCTGGTGGTTGTGGGTACTGCACCGCGATGGCCCCGACCTCCTTGGCTGCGGCGAGGCCGGCCGCGGACGAACCGGACATCAGGATCCACGGCTGCAGCGCTTCGGGCAGTGGCGGCGCCATCTTCAAGCCATCGACCTGGTAGTGGGCCCCGCGGAACCTGAAACCGGCGCGGCTCGCGAGGACTCCGGTCACGACGCGGGTGAACTCGACCAGCCGCGCGTAGCGTGCGTCGTGCGGCGTCTGGTCGCCGAGCGCCTGCAGGTCGTTCTGGAAGCCGCCGGCCACCATGTTCAGCGCGATGCGCCGGCCATGGAGGTGGCCGAGCGTCGCGATCGTCTTCGCGACCCAGTACGGGTGCTGGTAGACCGGCTGCACGGCCACCAGCGGCGTGAGCTGCTGTGTGTTCTGCAGCAGCAGCTGCGCGACCGGCCACGGGTCGACGAGGCTGTTGTCCGTGTAGACGAGGATTCCGGCTGCGCCCGCGGCTTCGCTCCAGCGCCCGACGCGGAGCACCGTGGCCACGTACTCTTCGCGTGCGATCGACCCGGAGGGCGGGCAGGTCGTGAAGAACGTCAGGGGGGGTGCAGGGGGCGCAGGCGGCATTCGCGGGGCGCGGACTATAGCCCCGGCGCGTACAACCCTCGCCATGCCCGTGTTCCTCGCCCTCGACCAGGGCACCACCAGTTCACGTGCGCTCGTGTTCGACGCCGATGGCAACGAGCTCGCGAAGGCGCAGCTCGAGTTCGCGCAGCACTTCCCGCGCCCCGGCTGGGTCGAGCACGACGCGGCGGAGATCCTGGCGACGCAGGAGGCGGCGCTGCAGCGCGCGTGGGCCCAGGCGGGTTCGCCCTCGATCGCCGGCGTCGGGATCACCAACCAGCGGGAGACGATCGTGCTGTGGGAGCGGGCCAGCGGTCAGCCGCTGCAGCGCGCGATCGTGTGGCAGGACCGCCGCACGGCGCGCGAACTCGAGGCTCTGCGCGCGCGCGGCCTCGCGCCCCGCGTGCTCGAACTGGCTGGCTTGCCGCTCGATCCCTACTTCTCGGCGGCGAAGATCGCCTGGCTGCTCGATCAGGTGCCTGGGGCCCGCAAGCGGGCCGAGCGGGGCGAGCTCTGCATCGGCACGATCGACACCTGGCTGGTGTTCCGCCTGACGCGGGGCGAGGTGTTCGCGACCGAGCCGAGCAACGCGAGCCGGACCTCGCTCTATGCGCTCGCGAGCGGCGACTGGTCGGACGAGCTCTGCGAGCTGTTCCGCGTGCCACGCGCCTGCCTGCCGGAGATCCGCGACTCGGCCGGTGACTTCGGCCAGATCGCCGGCCGCGGCTGGCCGATCCGCGGGGTTCTCGGCGACCAGCAGGCAGCCCTGTTTGGCCAGGGTTGCCTCGCCCCGGGCGAGGCCAAGTGCACCTACGGAACCGGAGCCTTCCTGCTGGCCAACTCCGGCACCACGCCACCGGCCCCGCGCCACGGCCTGCTGGCGACCGTCGCCTGGCGGATCGGGGGCCAGGACACCTTCGCGCTCGAGGGCAGCGTGCTCGTCGCCGGCGCGCTCGTGCAGTGGCTGCGCGACGGGTTGGGCATCGTCACGCGATCCGGCGAGATCGAGGCCCTCGCGCGCACGGTCCCCGACTCGGGTGGGGTCGTGCTCGTGCCGGCGTTCGCCGGTCTCGGGACGCCGCACTGGGACGCGGACGCGCGCGGACTGCTGATCGGGCTCACACGCGGCACGACCAGGGCGCAGATCGCGCGCGCCGGGATCGAGGCCATCGCCCTCTCGGTCACCGACGTGGTCGAGGCGCTCGCGGCGACGCTGGGTGCGCCACCGCCGGAGCTGCGCGTCGATGGCGGCGCCGCCGCCAACGACCTGCTGCTCGAAGTGCAGGCGACGCTGCTCGCCACTCCGGTCGTGCGTCCTGCCAACCTGGAGACGACCGCGCTCGGGGCGATGCGCATCGCCGCGCTCGGCAGTGGCGCGCCGGTGTGGGCACCGGGCGGCGCAGGCCCGGTGGGGGCGAGCACGCGCTTCATGCCGCAGGCAGCGCTCTGCGACCGCCTGCGCTTGCGGCGGATCTGGGCCGCGGCCGTGCAGCGTGCGAAGGGTTGGGCCTCCCTGTTGTGATCCGCCGAGCCGCGCCATAAACCTCTGCCGAGCGCGATGACCCAGGAGCCAGAACCACGCAGCGCCCCGAGCGTCGTCGTCTCGGGACCCGAAGCAAAGGCAGCCTCCGGTGCCGTCGTCGTGCAGGAGAAGCTGCCGGAGACGATGCTGGTGTTCCCGCTGCGGCGGGCGGTGCCGTTCCCGAACCTGATGATGCCGGTGCTGCTGGACACGCCACGCGCGCGGGAGATCGCGCAAAAAGCCGAGGCGCAGAAGGGGTACCTGCTGTTGCTCGCGCAGAAGGAGCCGGGCAAGGAAGAGCTCGCAGTCGAGGACTTCCACGCGACCGGCGTGATCGCGCGCGTGCTCAAGACGCTGAACCTGCCCGACGGCAACGCCTCGGCGATGTGCCAGGGCCTGCGCCGCGCGCGCCTGACCAAGCTGCTGCGCAAGAAGCCGTACCTGGTTGGCAGGGTCTCCGTGCTGGTCGACATGCCGCCCACCGACAAGAAGCGCGCGGAGGCGCTGTTCCGCTCGCTGCAGCAGACGCTCAAGCGCGTGGTCGAGCTCTCGGGTGGCGGTTACGGCGAGGACTTCTCGACCGCAGTGCTGAACATCGACCAGCCGGCCGAGCTCTGTGACTTCACGGGATCGTACTTCCTGAAGCAGACCGAACAGCGCCAGCGCGTGCTCGACGCGGTGGACGTGCAGCAACGGCTCGAGATCGCACTCGAACTCGTGATGCAGGAGCTCGAGTTCGCGCAGCTCGGCGCGCGCATCCAGGAGGAGATCCGCCAGAAGGCCGAGAAGGCGCAGAAGGAGTACTTCCTGCGCGAGCAGATGAAGATCATCCGGCGTGAGCTCGGCGAGGAGACCGACGCGCGGGTGGCCGAGATCAGCCGGCTCGAAAAGGCGATCGACAAGGCGCAGCTGCCCGAGCAGGCGCGCAAGAAGGCCAGCGAGGACCTCACGCGCCTCAAGATGACGCCGGTCGAGTCGCCCGAGTACGGACTCCTGCGCAACGCGCTCGATTGGCTGTCGGCGCTGCCGTGGGCAGTGTCGACCAAGGACAACGCCGACCTGGGCGCGGCGGCCAAGGTGCTCGAGCAGGACCACTATGGGCTCGAGGACGTCAAGCAGCGCATCCTCGAGTTCCTCGCCGTGCGCAAGCTCGCGTCGCGGCACCAGGGCTCGATCCTGTGCTTCTCGGGCCCACCCGGCGTCGGCAAGACCAGCCTCGGGCGCAGCATCGCCCGGGCGATGGGGCGCAAGTTCTGGCGCTTCTCGCTCGGCGGCATGCGCGACGAGGCCGAGATCAAGGGCCACCGGCGGACCTACATCGGCGCGATGCCGGGCCGCATCCTGCAGGGGCTCAAGACCTGCGGCAGCAACAACCCGGTGATCCTGCTCGACGAGATCGACAAGCTCGGCGCCGACTTCCGCGGCGACCCCGCCTCGGCGCTGCTCGAAGTGCTCGATCCGGAGCAGAACAACGCGTTCCTCGACCACTACCTCGACGTGCCCTTCGATCTGTCGCGGGTCATGTTCCTGGCCACGGCGAACGTGCTGCCCTCGATCCCCGAGGCCTTGCGCGACCGCATGGAGGTGATCGAGATCCCCGGCTACCTGCTGGCCGAGAAGGTCGAGATCGCGCGGCGCCACCTGGTCCGCAAGCAGATCGAGCGGCACGGCCTGGACTCCCGGCAGCTGACCTTCACGGTCGGCGCCCTGCGCGCGATCGTGCAGCTCTACACGCGCGAGGCCGGCGTGCGCGCGCTCGAGAAGGCGATCGTCAAGATCTGCCGCAAGGCGGCGTTCGCGGTCGCGAGCCGGAAGCCGGCGCCGGGCCGCGTGCAGGAGCGTGACCTCGACCACCTGCTCGGCAAACCGAAGTTCGCGGGCGAGGGCGAGCGGCGCGTCCG
>CAZSKV010000565.1:0-16498 GCA_964607495.1 uncultured candidatus Brocadiaceae bacterium | reverse complement strand
GCTGCGCGGCGAGATCGGCGGCACGACCGAGGTCTCGGTCGTGTTGGCCTTCGCGCTCGGTGGCCTCTGCGCGCGCGGCGACATGCTGATCGCCGCGACCTTGTCCGTGGTCGTCGCGCTGGTGCTGAGCCTCAAGGGATGGCTGCACGGGCTCGCGGCCAGGATTGCCACGGCGGATGTCGAGGCGGCGCTCAAGTTCGCGATCATCACCGTGATCGTCCTGCCGCTGGTGCCGAACCAGAACTACGGGCCGGCAGCGCTGCAGGTGATCAACCCCTACAAGATCTGGCTGATGGTCGTGCTGATCTCGGGGTTGAACTTCCTGGCCTACGTGTTGGTCAAGGTCGTCGGCACCGAGCACGGCACCGGCCTCACCGGAGTGCTGGGCGGTCTCGTGTCGAGCACGGCGGTCACGCTCGGCTTCGCGCAACGCAGCCGGCAGGCGGATGCGAGCGCGCCGGCGCTCGCCCTCGGCATCCTGCTGGCCTGGACCGTGATGTTCGCGCGCGTGCTGGTCATGGCTGCGGTCGTCAGCGCGCCGCTCGCGCTCGAGCTGCTGCCCGCGATCGGGGCGATCGGCGCGGTGAGCCTCGCGATCTGCCTGGTGTTCTTCCGCCGGCGCCAACGGGCTGCGCCCGCCACGGTCGCCGCCGGCGAGAATCCGTTCGAGCTCAGCTCCGCGGTCAAGTTCGGCCTGCTCTTCGGCCTGATCACGATCCTGAGCCGGGCCTGCCAGGTCTGGCTCGGGGACACCGGGCTCTACGTCGCCGGGGCGGTCGCCGGGTTGACCGATGTCGATGCGATCACGCTGTCGATGGCGCAGTTCGCACTCGAGAAACCGGAGCACCTGCCGCCGGCCGCGCTCACGATCCTGATCGCGGTCCTCGCCAACACCTGCGTCAAGGCCGGGATGGCCGTGAGCCTCGGCAGCGCCGCGCTCCGGCGGCGCATGCTGCCGGCCGCGCTCGCGCTCTGCGCGGCCGGGGCGGCGGGGTTCTTGCTGCTCTAGTCCGTGCTTTTCTCGGCACGGTCCCTGGCGTCAGATGCGCGGCATGGAGTTCCTGATCGGCTTCGCGATCGTCGCGCTGATCGTCACCGGCATCTGGCTCGCGCACGCATACGAGAAGAAGCGGCGCGAGGAGTTCGAGGCGCTCGCGCGCGAGCTCGGCTGGCGCTTCGAAGCAGAGGGTAGCGACACTGCCGACATGGCCTGCTTCGAGCACTTCGCGCGCGGACACTCGCAGCGCGCGCTGGCGACGCTCCATGGCGAGGTCACGATCGGCCAGGAGCGTTGGCCCGCGCAGGCTGGCGACTACACCTACAAGGTGACGTCGGGCGCGGGCAAGAACCGCCGGACGACCACGTATCGCTTCACCTACGTGATCGTGCGCACGCCGTTCGCCCGGCTGCCGGACCTCGTGGTCCGGCCCGAGGGGCTCTTCGACAAGCTGGCCGGCGTGTTCGGCTTCGACGACATCGACTTCGAGTCCGAGGAGTTCTCGCGCAAGTACCATGTGAAGAGCGCGGACAAGCGCTTCGCCTACGACGTGCTGCACCCGCGCATGCTGCAGATGCTGCTTGCGAGCAAGCCGCACGAGATCGCGCTGGCCACGGGCCGCTGCCTCTACTACGACGGGACGCGCCGCTGGAAGGCCGAGGAGGTCCGCGAGGCGTTGCGCTTCCTCGATCGCTTCTTCGAACTCTGGCCCGAGCACCTCGTGCGCGAACTGCGTTCCCGAACCTGAGATGGAATCACCGGTACTCTGGATCGTCCTGGCCGTCGTCCTGGTCGCGCTGTTCTGGACGATCGCCAACTACAACCGCTTCGTCCGGCTGCGCCATCACGTGCGCGAGAGCTGGGCCGACGTCGACGTCGAGCTCAAGCGCCGCTACGAGCTGATTCCGAACCTCGTGGCCACGGTCAAGGGCTACGCGCAGCACGAGCGCCTTGTGCTCGAGCGCGTGACCGAGATGCGCAACAAGGCCGCGGCCAACCACGGGCCCGCCGACCTGCAGGCCGTCGACGAGAACGCGCTGCTGCGGGCCCTGCGCCAGGTGTTCGTGGTTGCCGAGAGCTACCCGCAGCTCAAGAGCGACCGGAACTTCCTGTCGCTGCAGGACGAGCTGGCAGTGACCGAGGACCGGATCGCGGCCGCGCGGCGCTTCTACAACGGCAACGTGCGCGAGCTGCGGCAGCTCTGCGAGATGTTCCCGACCTCGGTACTGGCCGGGCTCTTCAAGTTCGAGAAGCCGACCTTCTTCGAACTCGAGAGCGCGGCCGAGCGCGTCGTGCCGCGCGTGCACTGAGCCGGGAAGAGATCCTGATGGAAAAGTACGCGGTACTTTACTTCGATCCGCAGCGGACCTCGAGGCCTGGCGTGAAGGCGAAGCCCTGGCTCGCGGCCGGGTCGACCACGAGGGCCTGGAAGAAGAGCGGCGCATTGACGAGTGCCGGGTTGTTCGGCACGGCGAGCGGCAGCGTGAGCTCGGGCACGCTGACCGTGAGGCCGAGCACGGCCGCGGGCTGCGCGAGCAGCGTGCCGCCGAAGAGCGGCGTGGAGGCCTTCGCGCCGCCGATCACGAGGGCACCGGGGGTCGCGCCGGAGCCGAGCGAGTTGCCGACCTTGAGCGTCAGGTTCGCGGCGATCACCGGCCGCGCGGCGGCGCGCAGGTGCGGGATGCCGGTGGTGCCGGCCAGGCCGGCGCCGTAATTGACGGCCTCGTAGCCGATGCGCGTCGCCCGCGTGGCCCACAGGTTGCCGGGCAGGATGAACTCCTGGAACGTCCAGAGGCCCTGGTTGTCGACCGGATCGACCGTCGTGTGGCTGTAGTCGCCGAAGCGGTTGCGCCCCGAGCCGTCGGTGCGGTTCCACGGCCCCTCGCCGGCCTTGGTCATGATCGGAGTCGCCGTCTCGCCGGCGGGGTCGGTGGTCTGCCGCCCGGTGAAGAACGTGCTGCAGTAGGCGTTCGCGTGCGAGCCGGAGAAGCCGATACCGACGTTGCCGTTCGCATCGACCGCAATCGAGGCGAAGTAGTAGTGCCAGAGCGCGTCCGCGATCGTGCCGGTGTGCTTGGTCGCGACCGGCGCCACGCCGATCTCGTACCAGCGGCAGCCGGCGCGGGCGTTGATCGCGACGTTGTGTGCGGTCCACACCGAGCCGTTGCGGAACACCGCGTTCATCGGCCGGTAGTCGATCGTGTTGATGTTCGTCGTGCTGCCGAGCGCGGGCGCGGTCGGCGCCGAGCTGTGCGCGGGCACCGGCGCGGTGCCGACCTCGAACAGGACCGGAGCGGTCAGCGGCGGCGCGATACGGCGGATGCGCATGCCGGTGCTCGACTGCCGCGAGATCAGGTACTCGGAGCCCGGATCGCCGTAGGTCGTGCACGGCTGGATCGCACCCTCCCAGGGCAGGCTGCGGAACGCGGTGATCGTGCCGAGCGCCGGCGGGTTCGCGAGCAGGGGCGCCTTGTCGATCGCCCAGATCGTCATCAGCGAGCTGCCGCCGACCATGTAGGCGGCGAGATAGACGCCGCGCGCGTCGACGCCGAGCGTCGGGTAGTCCGGCCACTTGCCGGCGTCCGTGCCCTGGTTCGTCTGGTAGCTGAACTTGAACCACGCACCGAGCGCGTCAGGGGTCGCGCTGTAGGCCAGATAGATCGTCGCCGAGGTGTTGAAGTTGGTCGCCATCGCCACCCAGCGCAGGGCGTGCGGATCGAACACGATGCGCGGATCTCCGACCGTGCCCGAGGCGCCCGGGAAGAACGCGGTCAGGCTGGTCGAGAGCACGCGCACCTGGTCGCTCTTGCGATAGACCGAGAGGTTCGAGTTGGTGATCGTCGCGATCTGGTCGATGCCGGCCGCGCCGCAGGTGTCGGGCGGGATCAGGTTGGCGCCGGCGTCGCCCTGCTTCACGGTGTTGAAGTCGGCCCAGACCGACGGCGCCGTGACCGGAGCCGCAGCGGGCGCCGACCAGGACGAATCGACCGCCGGCTCCTTCTGCTCCGCGACGCGGGGCGCGTGCACGGACGGTTCGATCGGGTCGCGGAAGCCGCGCCCGGTCTCCCAGTCGAGTCCCGCGTAGCGCGTGCCGGTCAGCACGTGGCGCCAGGGCAGATCCTCGAAGTCGAGCACGCGCGGGCTGCCCGCGAGCGAGAACGCGAGGTCGTCGAGCGCGAGCCAGCCCTGCTTGCCGGCGACGGGTTCGATCTGCACCTCGAGCCGGTCGATCGCGACGAACTCGAGCTTGCACTGCCGCATCGTCGCGCCGAGCCCGAGCCACTCGGTCTGCGCGACCTTGACGCCATTCGCGAACCCGACGAAACGCACCGCGCTCGCGGCCGCGCCGCCCGATCCGGCCGCCCACACGGCCTGGACATCGGCGCGCGCCGGGAAGCCGATCCCCATGCGGGGGTCGCCCCACTGGTTGTGGATCGACTTCTGGCCCGAGTGGGCCGGTGCGTGCACGTCGAGGGCCGGCACCTGCCACTGGCCGTCCTCGCCGTTCCACACGCCGCGCACCCCGACATCGGGCGGCAGCAGCTTCTGGCGTTCGAGCACGGCCGCCATGCCCTCGATCACGAGCGGCGAGATCGCGCTCGAGGGCACGCGCTCACCGGCCGTGCCGGCCTGGCGCAGATCCTGGGCCAGGGTGGGTGCGGCCACGCACGCAATGACGAGGGCGGACAGTCCGAAACGGACACGGGCGGGATGACTGGTCATGTACTGAGGAGGTACGGCGGCACGGGCCGCGCAGGAATGGAGCGGAGCAGGGCAAGGATGAGCCTTTTTGCCGCATGCCGCAGCACTCGTCAACCCGAGGGGGTCGCCCGAGTGTCGATCAAGTCGACAGCCGCGCCTGCCGATGAAGTCTCATCCCCATGGGCCACATCGTGTTCGCCGCGCCCTCGGTGCAGCGTTTCCACCTGCACGAACGCCTCGCGCGCAAGCTGCAGTCGCGCGGGCACCGCGTGACCGTGCTCAGCGGCGATCCGGTGTCGCACCGATGCTACGCCTCGCAGGGGTTCGCAGCGGTCGATCTGCGCCCGGGGCGGCCGATCGAGAGCCGCCTGCCACTCGACGAGTTCGCGCTCCAGGACTGCCAGCTGGCGGGCGAACCGAGCCCGGGCGCCGCGCCGCTCGCGGCCGCCCAGCGCCGCCTCGCCCGGCTCGTGCGCCCGAGCCTGGACTTCTTCGCCAAGGATCTGCCCGACGTCGTGCTGATCCACCAGGAGCGCAGCGGCCTGCACCGGCTGCTGCACTTCGTCGCCCGTGAGCACAACGCCCACGTCCTGCACACCGCCGACGGCTACCTGCCGGGCACCCTGCAGTCCGATCACGAGGGCATCGACGGCGACGCCTCGTTCTGCCGCCGCGCCGCGGTCGACTACCGCGACGCCGGGCGCGACGAGACCTTCCTGGCCGCGGCGCTCGCGGCCTGGCTCGGCCGGGCCTTCCCGCCGCCGCTCGCGCGCACGCCGCTGCCTTCCCCCTCGGCCCTGGGCCGGATCGAGGCCATGGCGCGCGCGGTCGCCCGCGGCCAGTTCGGCCCGGCGCGCGCGGCCCTCGCGCAATGGCAGCACCAGCCCAGGGGCCTGCAGGCCCTCGCGGACCAGGTCGATCTGCCGCGCGTGCCGTTCGTGCTCGTGCTCTTGCAGCGCGAAGACGCGCCGCAACTGCGCCTCGACGCGCCATGGCATCCAGGCGCCGAGGAGCTCGTCGCGTGCACCGCCCGCGCTGTGCACGCGATCGACCCCGGCCTGCAGCTCGTCGCCACCCTCCCCGACGGCGGGCTGCCGCGCGCCACGCGGCAACGGCTCGCGGCCCATACCCGGCTCCTGCCGGCCCACGCCGTGCCGGCGGCGATCAGCACCGCTCTGGCGATCGTCACGATCAACCATCCGCAGGCCGTGTGTGCGCTGCTCGCGGGCACGCCGGTCCTGCACTCCGGCCGCACGCCCTACGGCGTGGCCGGCGTCGCGCGCAAGACCAGCCTGGACACGCTGGCGCAGGATCTGCAGCACGCGCTCGGACACGAGCAGCCGTACCTGCGCGAGCGGTTCCTGACGCGCTTCCTCGGCCAGGATCACCTTTGGTGCTCCGCCGACCACCCGGACCAGAACGGCCTGCGCGGGCTTATCCTGGCCATCGAGCACCGGTTGTCCGTCCGCGGCTTCTCCGGCAGCCGTCTGCCCTATCAGGCCGGCCCGGCCTGGCCCCTGGCCGCCCAGATCAAACACGACCCATGACCCAGACCCGCAGCAAACGCTCCCCGGTCCGCGACCAGATGCTCGTCTTCGGCGCCCCACTGCTCGGCGAAGCCGAGATCGAGGAGGTCGTCGCCACGCTGCGTTCGGGCTGGATCGGCACGGGCCCGCGCGTGCAGCGCTTCCAACAGGAGTTCGCGGCCTACAAGGGCGTGGCCGAGGCCGCGGCCGTGAACTCGTGCACGGCGGCGCTGCACCTGTCGCTGGTCGCCGCCGGCCTGTCCGCCGGCGACGAGGTGATCACGACGCCGCTGACCTTCTGCGCGACCGTGAATGCAATCCTGCACGCCGGGGCGACGCCCGTGCTCGCCGACGTCGATCCTTTGACCATGAACATCGACCCCGAGCAGATCGAGCGGCGGATCACCAGCCGCACGCGCGCCGTGCTGATCGTGCATTTCGCCGGGCGGCCCTGCGCGATGGACGCGATCCTCGACCTCTGCCAGCGCCACAACCTGCTGCTGATCGAGGACTGCGCGCACGCGATCGAGACCACATGGCACGGCCGGCACGCGGGCACGTTCGGCGATTTCGGCTGCTTCTCGTTCTATGTGACCAAGAACGCGACGACCGGCGAGGGCGGCATGGTGCTCGCGCGCGCCAAGGACGCGCTCGACCGCGTGCGCGTTCTCGCGCTGCACGGCATGACGCGCGACGCCTGGAAGCGCTTCTCCGACTCCGGCTACAAGCACTATCAGGTGGTCGAGCAGGGGTTCAAGTACAACATGACCGACCTGCAGGCCGCGCTCGGCTCGCCGCAGCTGCGCCGCATCGACTCGAACTGGCAGGTGCGGCGGGACATCTGGAACCGCTACGACCAGGCCCTGCGTGACCTGCCGCTCGTACTGCCGGCAGCACCCGAGCCCGACACGCGCCATGCCTGCCACCTCTACACACTGCTCGTCGACGAGACGCACGCGCACCTGACGCGCGACGAGTTCCTGGCCGAGATGACCGCCGCGAACATCGGCATCGGCGTGCACTACGTGAGCCTGCCCGAGCATCCGCTCTACCAGCACAAGCTCGGCTGGAAACCGGAGGCCTGGCCGCACGCGCAGCGGATCGGGCGGCAGACCGTCAGCCTGCCGCTCTCGCCCAAGATGAGCTACGACGACGTCGAGGACGTCGTCGAGGCCGTGCGGAGGATCTGGCGGTGAGCCCGCTGCTGCGTTCCCTCGTGCAGGTCACCAAGCGGCAGGGCAAGCACCTGCTGCGCGCACTGCACGGCCAGCAGGCGCTGACCCCGTCGTTCGCGTGCATGACGCTCGATCTCGACGACGTCGCCGCCGCGCGCCAGGCGCTGGCCGAGCGCGGCCGCTGGACCGACGACGACGTCGTGCGCCATTTCGCGGCCACCTTCGCACGCTGGAACGGCTCGCAGCACGCGAGCGCGTTCGCGAGCGGCCGCGAAGCGCTGACCGCGGCCGTGCGCGCGCTCGCGCTGCCCGAGGGCGCGGAGATCCTGCTGCCCGGCTACACCTGCGTCGCCGTGCCGAACGCGCTGCGCTTCGCCGGTTGCGTGCCGCGCTTCGCCGACATCGAGCTCGACACCTTCGGCCTGTCCGCACAGGCGGCCGAGCGGGCCCTGACCCCGAACACCCGCGCGCTGGTGATCCAGCACACCTACGGCCTCGTGAGCCGCGACTACGAAGCGTTGCTCGACCTCGCGCGCCGCAAGCGGCTGCGCGTGATCGAGGACTGCGCGCACGCGACCGGTTCGACGTGGAATGGCAAGAAGGTCGGCAACCGCGGTGACGTCGCGATCTACTCGAGTGAGCAGTCGAAGGTGTTCTGCACCGGCCAGGGCGGCCTCGTGACCACGAACGACCAGGCCGTCGCGACGCGGCTGATCGCGCAGTGGCAGGACGCCGGCCGCTGCCGCGACGAGCACGTGGAGCACCTGCTCTACTCCCTGATCGTCGGCTACTACCAGCACAAGGCGCCGCTGCGGCACCTGCTCGGCGACGTGCTCGAGATCATGCACGCCCGCCACCGGCTGCAGGCCACGAGCGAGGCCGAATTGCGCGGCGAGCGGCCGCCCGAGTACGGCCGGCGCATGAGCCCGGCGATCGCGGCCCAGGGTCTGGTGCAGCTCGAGAAGCTCGAGCACTACGCGGTGCTGCGCCGGGCCGCCTGGACGCGCTGGGACGAATGGGCGCAGCGCGAGGGCCGCGACACGCCGCGCGTGCTCGCCGGCTCGCAGCCGGCGGCGTTGCGCTATCCGCTGCTGGTCACGCCCACCGAGAAACGGGACACGACCTGGGTCGAGACCCAGCTCGCGGTGCCGGCCGGCGTCTGGTTCGCGACGCATCTGCACCCCTCCACGCAACCGGTCACGGGTTGTCCGCAGGCCGACCTCGCGGTCGCGCGCTGCATCAACCTGCCGACGCTCGTCGCATGAAGGCGCTGCGCAAGCTGCTGGCCCTGCCGGGGGATCTCTGGCAGATGTTCGTGACCTACCTGCCGGGCCCGTTCGGCTACTGGCTGCGCTGGCGCCATTGGCGCCGGCGTCTGCGCGCCTGTGGGCCGGGCGCGCGGATCGACGTCGGCGTGCACTTCCAGAACCCGGAGTGGATCTCGCTCGGCGAGCACTGCTGGATCGACCGCTTCGTCGTGATCCTGGCCGGCGCCGCGGGCGGCGACCGGATCACGCGCGTGAAGGAGAACCCGCACTTCCGCCACCTGCCCGGCGAGGTCGCGATCGGCGCCCACAGCCACATCGCCCCCTACTGCGTGATCTCGGGCATCGGCGGCGTGCAGATCGGTGCGTGCTGTGGCATCGCCTCGCACGCGGCGGTCTACAGCTACTCGCACCACTACCGCAACGCGCAGGACAAGAGCGACCCGCACCAGTACGCGTTCACGCCGCTCGCGCGGCCGGACCAGCAGGCGATGGTCTCCGGCCCGGTCGTGCTCGAGGACTACTGCGCGGTCGGACTGCACGCCGTGCTGCTGCCCGGCACGACCCTGCAGCGCGGCGCCTGGGTCGCGAGCGGCGCCGTGGTGTCGGGCACCTGCGCCGCGCAGAACCTCGTGCACGAGGAGCGCAAGCTCGAGCACAAGAGCCTGCAGGAACTCGTGATCAAGACATGACCGAGGCCGTGCTCGACCCGCCGCTCGCGCGGCCGCGGCCGGCCTCGCTGAAGGCCGACGCGGTACAGGGCGTCAAATGGTCCGCGGCCGGCCAGGCCGCGCGCATCGGCGTCGGCCTCGTCGCCACCAGTGTGCTCGCCTACCTGCTCGGCCCGCAGGAGTTCGGGCTCGTAGGCATGGCGGGCGTCGTCGTCGGCTTCGTGACGCTGTGCAAGGACCTCGGCACCGGCGCCGCGGTCGTGCAGAAGCAGCGCCCGACGGACGTCGAGCTCGCGACGATCCACTGGTTGAACGTCGCAGTCGGCGCGCTCGGAGCCCTCGTGCTGCTCGCGCTCGCCCCGCTCTGCGCGCACTTCTTCCGCGAACCCAGGCTGTTCCCGCTCGTGGCGACGCTCGGCGTCGCGTTGCTGGTCTCGGGGCCCGGCGTCGTCGCCCAGAGCCTGCTGCAGAAGCGCCTCGATTTCCGGGCGCTGGCCCTGGCCGAGACCGTCTCGACCTCGGCCGGCGCGGTGGCCGGGATCACGCTCGCCCTGCTCGGGGCCGGCGCCTGGAGCCTCGTCGTCCAGGCGATCACGATGCAGGCGGCGGCGACCTGGTTGAATCTGCGCGCGTCGCGCTACGTGCCCCTGCGCGTGTTCCGGGCCGGCACGCTGCGCTCGGTGCTGCGCTTCTCGTTCGGCCTGACGACCTTCAACGTCTTCAACTTCTGCGCGCGCAACGCCGACCAGGTGCTGATCGGCCGCGTGCTCGGCGCCGCCGACCTCGGCCTCTACGCGCTCGCCTACCGCCTCGTGCTGCAGCCGCTCGGTTCCGTGCACGCGATCGTCGGCCGCGTGATGTTCCCGCTCTACAGCCGGATCCAGGAGGACGACGCCCGTCTGGCTGCGGCGTTCCTGCGCGTGCTCGGCGTCATCGCCTTCCTGCTGCTCCCGGCACTGGCCGGCCTCGGTGCGATCGCCACGCCGCTGGTCGAAGCCCTGTTCGGGCCCTCGTGGGCGCCCACCGCGCCGCTGATGACGCTGCTCGCGGGGGTCGCCGGCGCGCAGACCGTCGTCGGCGTCGCCGGACTGCTCTACCAGTGCAAGGGTCGCACCGACTGGATGGGGCGTTGGGGCATCGTCTCGAGCGTGATCGCGGTCGCCGGCTTCGGCTGTGGCCTCGCTGGCGGGGCCCGCGGCGTCGCGCTCGCGTTCCTCTGCGTGAGCCTGCTGCTGGCCGTGCCGGGGGTCATGCTCCCGTGCCGCCTGGTCGGGATCCGCCTGCGCGAGATCGGCGCCACGATCGCGCGACCGCTCGCCGGCAGCCTGCTGCTCGCGCTCGCGCTGACCTGGCTCGAGCCGCGGCTGTCTGGCCTGGCGCCGGGGCTGCGCACGGCGACCCTGATCGGCGCCGGCGTCGCGCTCTACACGCTCTACGCGCTGCTCGGCGACCGGGCCCGCCTGCGCGAAGTGCTGCACCTGTGCCGCGGGGTCCGGCCATGAACCACCTGGCCGTCGTGCAATCGGCTCCGGTCTGGCTGCCGCGCACGCAGACCTGGATGCACGCGCAGAACCGCAACCTGCCGGCCTGGATCGAGAGCCACGTGGTCTGTGACCGCACCGAGAACCTCGATCTCTTCCCGACGCCGAACCTGCACGTGCTGCACGGTCTGCCGCGCCTGGCCGACAAGCTGCTGCGCGCGAGCGGCCTGCGCCGCCACCTCTCGCACCTGCCCCGCGTCGCGCGCGCGACCGGGGCGCGCGTGCTGCACTCGCACTTCGGCCACGTCGGCTGGCTCGATCTCGGCGGCGCCCGGCGCGCGGGGCTGCGCCAGATCGTGACCTTCTATGGCCAGGACGTGCGCGCGCTGCCGCAGCAGGATCCCCGCTGGTACACACGCTACCGCCAGATGTTCGCGCAGGTCGCGCTCGTGCTCTGCGAGGGACCGCACATGGGCCGCTGCATCGAGGAACTCGGCTGTCCGCGAGCCAGGATCCGCGTGCACCACCTCGGCATCGACACCACCGCGTTCGCGTTCCGGCCGCGCGTGTGGCGCCGCGGCGAGACCTTGCGCGTGCTGCTCTGCGCGACGTTCACGCCGAAGAAGGGCCTGACCTTCGCGCTCGAGGCGCTCGGCCGGCTGCGCCGCAGCACGCCGCTCGCGATCACGCTGATCGGCGATGCGGGCAGCAGTCCGGCGCAACAGGACGAGAAGCAGCGCATCCTCGCGACCATCGCCGCCTGCGGACTGCAGGACGTCGTGACCCGGACCGGCTACCTGCCGCCCGAGCAGATCCTGCAGCATGCCCATGCGAACCACGTGTTCGTGCAGCCGAGCGTGACCGCGGCGGACGGCGACACCGAAGGCGGCGCCCCGGTCACGCTGATCGAGCTCGCCGCCACGGGCATGCCGGTCGTCGCGACGCGGCACTGTGACATCCCCGAGGTCGTGACGGACGGGGCAGGCGCCCTGCTCGCGGACGAGCGCGATGTGGACGGCCTCTGCGCCTGCCTGCAGCGCCTCGTGACCGGACCGGAATTGTGGAGCTCGCTGCCGCAGGCCGCGCGCGCGCGGATCGAGCAGCACTTCGACCAGCGCCGCCAGGGCGAGGCCCTGGCCCGGATCTACGCGGAGGTCGCGGGCTTCCCGGCGCCGGTAGCCGCACCGGACCGGGAGCCCTGCGCGGTCGGCTGAGGCCGCGCCGCGGCGCGGTCTACTGGCCGAGGCTCAGCGAGAAGCCGTTCGTCGCCTGGGTCGCAGCCAGCCCGGCGAAGAGCAGCCCCTGCGTGAAGAGCGCCGTGCCGTCGAAGGCCGCGACGTTCGGGATCGGCAGCGCGAAGGTCACCGTGCCGTCCGGCAGGACCACGCCCTGCAGGAACACCTCGGCGCTCGACTCCCAGAAGCAACCCGCGAGCGGCGGCGCGAGCACGCCGAGATCCAGGGGCAACGGGATCGCGCCCAGCTTCAGACGGTTCGTGCCGATCGCGAGCGCGCAGAGATTGCCCAGGTTGCCACCACCGGTCTTCAGCGCGTAGGTCGCGTTGCCGAGCTTCGGCAGGCCGCCGGTGCTGCCGAGCGTCGCGCCCTGGCAACCGGCGCCTTAGGCGCCGTCCGCCGGCGAAGTGCGCGCGCTCCACCCGAGGATCTCCGCTGCGGTCGCGGTGCGCAGCGTGACGCGGAACTCGTCGACGTCGTAGAGCCCGCCGTAGGTCGCGAAACCCGCGATGCGCCACGGATAGGTGCCGCCGGTCGCCGACACGCCGCCAGTGATCGTCAGCGGGGTCTGCGCGACGCCGTTCACGTAGTAGGTCGCGGTCAGCGCGGTCGCGTCGACCGCGAGCGCAATATGGGTCCACGCGGTTGCCGCGAGCGACTGGATGTCCGTCGTCAGGATCCAGTCTCCGCCGGTGCCGGAGGTGCCGTTGCGGAAGTAGAGGCCTTTCGCCGCCACACCGCCGGTGAACATCCGGAAGCCGCTGTTCGAGTAGAAGAAGTAGCTCGTGCTCGGCGGTGCCGTGCGCTGCTTGATGAAGAACGCGAGCGTGAAGTTGCTGTTGGCCAGATTCGGCGTCCAACCCGTGTCCACGTAGGTCGACGCCGCCGCGGTCGTCGCCGTGCCGCCCATCAGCGCACTCGCGCCGAACACGCCGGGCGCGAACTGTGGCGTGTTGCCGCCGACCAGCGTGCCCTCCTTGGGGGCGACGCCGCTGCCGGCCGCATAGTTGATGGCCTTCTTGCCACCGGTTTCGTCGAACTTGTAGTAGAGGACGTCCTGCGCGGCGGCACTGGCAGCGAGGACGAGCGGAAGGACGGCAACGAGGGTGCGATGGTTCATGGGAGGTGAGTGAGACAGGACAGGGGCGGCAGACTCTAGGCAACAAGCACGCGGCGCGGGAGCCCCCTGGGCGCGACCGTTGCGTGCAGAGGCCGCCTCTGGTCACTTGCCACGCGATGCGCCCAGTTCTCGCCCTTGCGACACTCGCCACGGCCCTCGCCGCCCAGGCCGCGAAGCCGGATGGCAAGCTGCTGTTCACGACCCATTGCGCCCTCTGCCATGGCATCGCCGGCAAGGGCGACGGCCTGCTGAAGACCGTGCCGCCCCCACGGGACCTGACGAGCGGCAGGTTCTCGTTCGGCAACACCCGGGACGCGATCCGGAAGACCATTGCCAACGGCATCCCACCGGCGATGCCGCCGCACCAGGATCTGCTGCCCGAGGCCGCGCGCGAGGCGCTGCTCGAGTACGTGTTGACCCTGCTGCCCGAGCAGCTCGAGCTGCCCGAGCGGCTCTCGCGGGTCGCCGTCGGCGAACGACCGGTCGTGGTCTACGGGGCGCTGCCGGAGCACCCCAGAGCCCTGGTCGTCGGCCTGCCCGGCGGCTTCACCTGGCTCTACAGCCGCGACCCGCTGCGCCTGCTCGAGGTCCGACGCGGGGACTGCGTCGACCGTTCCGACTGGCGCGAGCGTGGTGGCACGCCCCTCGTGCCCCTCGGCAAGCCCTGGCGGGCCTTCGGCCACGCCGAGAGCTGCGAACTCGTCGCGACCGAAGTCCTCGGCCGCGAGGTGCGCATCACGGGGCGCGTCCACGGCGAGACCGGACAAGTCCTGGCCGACCTCGTCGAACGCCCCGCCGTGCTCGGCTCGTCCCGCGGCATCGTGCGGCGCTTCGCGCTGACGCCGCGGGTCGCGGGCAGCCACCTGCGGATCGACGTCTGCGCGAACGCGCCGTCTGGCGCCTGGGTCGTGACGCCCCGGCTCGACGGGTTCTTCGCGCGCAAGGCCGCGGACGGGATCGAGGCGGTCCGGATCCTCGCCCCCGCGAACGCGATCCTCGTGCCGACGCCGCGCGCCGCCGTGCTGCGGTTGACGCTCGACCAGCCGCAGGAGTTGACCCTGGTCTACGCGCAGGTCGGCGAATGGAACGCCGAGGTCGAACAGAGTCTCACGGCGGAGGTGGCGCGATGAGGGCCATGCTGCTGCTGGCGTCGTCCCTGCTCGCGCAGGAGGCGCGCTACTACGCGACGGACTACCTCGCGCCGCCGCCCGATGCCGCGGCCGAGGTCGGCGGCATGGGCTTCCTCCCCGACGGCCGCCTGGTCGTCAGCACGCGCACGGGCCAGGTCTGGATCGTGCGCGACGCGCTGGCCGCCGACCCGCGCGCCGCCCGTTGGTCGCTGTTCGCCGATGGCCTGCAGGAGGGTCTCGGGCTCGCGGTCACCGGCGCCGAGATCCACGTGTTGCAGCGCGGCGAGCTGTCGCACCTGGCCGACCTCGACTCCGACGGGCGCTGCGACCGCGTCACGACGATCTCCAAGGACTGGGGCCTGTCGGGGAACTACCACGAGTTCGCGTTCGGCCTGCCGCGCGACGCGCGCGGGCACTTCTTCGTCGCGCTGAACCTCGGCTTCTTCGAACCCGCATGGTGGCACGGCAAGGCCAAGGTCCCCAGGCGCGGTTGCGTGCTCGAGATCGCGCCCGATGGCACCACGACCGAGGTCGCGCGCGGCTTCCGCTCGCCCGACGGCATCGCGCTCGCGCCGACCGGCGAGCTCTTCGTGACCGACAACCAGGGCGACTGGATGCCCGTCTGCGGCGTGTTCCACGTGCGACCGGGGCGCTTCTACGGCCACCCGGCGAGCCTGCCCGGCGCCTCCGACACCGAACCGCCGGACGCGCCGCGCACGCAGCCCGCGATCTGGCTCCCTTACTCGCTCTCGCGCTCGACCGGCAACCTGGCCTGGGATCCGGGCGACGGCAAGTTCGGTCCGTTCCGCGGCCAGTGCTTCGCCGCCGAGCTGACGAACGGCCGGGTGATCCGGCTCCTCTTCGACAAGGTGCGCGGCGAGTTGCAGGGCGCTGCGATCGGATTCCGCGACGACACCGGCTCGGCGCACCGGCTCTGCTTCGCGCCGGACGGCACGCTGCTGGTCGGACTGACCAACCGCGGTTGGGGCGGCGCCGGCAAGGCGCACGGCATCACGCGCGTGCGCTGGACCGGAGAGACCCCGCGCGAGATCGCGACGATCCGCGCCACGGCCGCCGGCTTCGCGCTGACCTTCACGACGCCGCTCGCGGCGGCGCCGCGCGCCGGGGCGGTCACGGTCACGCAGTACGACTACCGCTGGTGGTGGAAGTACGGCTCGCCGGAGACCAACACGCGGACGCTGGAGTGCACGAGCGAGTGGCGGGACGGGGTGCTGCAACTGCGCTGCGCGGACCTGCGCCCCGGGTTCGTCACGCGCATCGTGCTGCGCGAGCTCGGCCTGCTGCACGAGCAGATCGACTACACGCTGCACCAGCTCCCGGACGGACCGACCAGCGACAAGGTGGTCGCGGTGCGCGTCGAACCGCCGCTGACCCGCGAGCAGGAGGCCCTCGGTTGGTATCAGGTGCACGATCCGCGCGACCTGCAGGCCTTCGGCACGTGCGTCGGCTTCGCGCTCGGCGACTCGCCGGGCGTCGTCGCGGGCGAGCTCACGCAGATCAGGCCCGGCGCGGCGCGCGACCGGGAGCCCGGCTGCCTGGTCAGCGAGGGAGGCGGTGAGCTGGTCACGCGCGCGCCGATCGGTGCCGCGCAGATCCGGCTCGAGTTCATGTTGCCCAAGGGGGGCAGCGCCGACCTCGTGCTGCCCGGCGGCCAGATCGTGCAACTGCGCGACGACCCGGGCTGCGGCACGCTCGTCGCCGGCGAGCAGACTCATGCGCCCCGCGTGGCCGCATACGAGCGGGCCGGCGAATGGCAGACGCTCGACGTCTGGCTCGACCGCGGCCGCATCGAGCTGAACCACAAGCAGGAGATCAACCAGGCCCGGCTCGAGCTCGATCCCGCGGGCTACCTGATCCACGACGGCGTGCCGCTCGGCGGGACCGGGCCGCTGCGCCTGCGCGCGCGGACGGCGTTCGCGCTGCGTGCGTTGCGCGTGAAGTCGCTCGCGCCGCGCGCGGAGGCCGCGCGGCGGGCGCTCTTCGCCGGCGCTGCGCTGCCGGAGTGGACCGTGCGCGGCGAAGCGGTCTGGCAGGTCGTCGACGGCGTGCTGCGCGGGACTGGCAAGTCCGGCACGCTCGAGCGGTCCGACCTCGGCCCGGGTGAGATCGAGCTCGTCTGCCGCGTCGGGCGCGGCGGTGACGCGGCCCTGCTCGTGGGCGGGGTCGCGATCCCGC
>CAZSKV010000564.1:0-6034 GCA_964607495.1 uncultured candidatus Brocadiaceae bacterium | reverse complement strand
CTCGTGCCCGACCTTCACGTCGTACGTCAGGAAGCGGTAGTCCGCGTCCACCCGCTCCCCACCGATCGCGTCGAAGAGCGGCTGCGACTCGATGTTCGCCGACACCACGACATCCTTCGCCACCAGCACCGGCGTCCGGTTATCCACTCGCCGCCGGTCCGCGATCGTCGTCTCCACTCGCCGATACGCGTAGATGTCCACCAGCCGCCCATACTCCGTCCGCAACAGCCGGCTGCTGCCGCCGGTGCCCGTCCCGGATGGCTGCCCGCCACCGCCGCCGCCGCAACCGGCAAGCAATGCCGCAAGGGCCACGAAGGCAACCGCGCACCACGGCTGGCGCCTCTGGATCGAAGGCTCAGTGATCATGATCTGGTCTCTGCTAGGGATATCCATCGGACTGGAAGAACTCTGAACCCGAATCGGGAAGGGATGCACGCAACACTCAGAAGCGGTAGGGCAGGACGAGGAAGCGCAGCTCTTGCCGCGGATCGGACGGGCTCATCTGCGCATTGGGGCGCAGGTTGTCCGGCTCGGTCTCGGAGAAGAGCGTGTTGAACTCGATCTCGTACTGGAGGAACGGCATCTTCTGCGCCCGGATCTGCTCCGAGACGCTGTTCAGGTCGTAGACGAACGTGCCCACGGCCTGCGGATAGCGCTTGGGGTCGTTGCCTTTCACGAGGGCCTGGGTCGCATCCTCGTGGAACGCAAACCCGAGCTTGACGTTGGCGTAGGGGACGTTGCGCGAATTGCTGCGGTAGGCGTTTCCGAGACCTGGCGTGCCGTCCGTGTAGAGGTCGAAGAACTTCGCGCGGATGTCGAGCTTCTGCACCCCGGTGGGTAGCTGACCACCGCCGGTCCCGAGGTAGAGGCGGTCACCACGCGGTCCGCGGTTGTGACCCAGGATCCGGAACTCACCCAGGACCGAGCCGTCGCCCTTCTGCAGGATCGCGCGATGCTGGGACCAACGGTGGTCGACTGCCCCGAGCACGCTGTCGACGAGATCGACGATGTATGCCGGCCGCCCCTCGAACGAACCCGTGGCGCTGGTGCTGGCCACTGCGGCCGGCAGCACCGGGACGAGATCCGGCGGCTGCGGGAACTCGAGCACCACACCTTCGCCGCTGCCGGTCGGCTGCGCGTAGTCGACGTAGCCAACGTAGCCAGAACCCGCACTCGCGTTCGTGCCGGCGAACGAGTACTCGGGTCCGGAGCGGTAGATCAGGCTGCCTGGCTGGCGGCGGATACCGCGGGGCTGCCCATCGCCGGACGCACCCTCGACTTCGCGCCGCACGGCCGCGCCGGCGTCGATCCACTTCGAGCGGGCCCGAGACTTCGGGCCAAAGGGCGCCGGCATCAGCAGCGGCGCTGGCCGGATGTCGCCGTCACCCTCGTTGACGCCCGTGATCTTCGTGCCGTTGTCGTCGACGAACTCGCCCTGGTCGGTCGGATAGCCGCGCCACGCGAGGTAGCGCTGCTTCACCGCGCCGGTGACGACCGAGCCGTTCTTGTCCCGCAGGATGACGCCGTCGTCCAGGATCGTGTTCGTGCCATCGGTGTTGGTGCCGGCCGGGGCCAGCAGCTGGACCACGCCGAGACCACCCATCGCGCCGAGCGGGTTGGCGTCGAGCTGCAGCGGGCTGGTGCTGGCCGGCGGGTACTTTCCGCTGATCGGCACGCCACCGAAGCCGCCTTGCATGCCCATGCCGCCGTCCGCAGACACGGCGAAGTCGTAGTCGTTGTTCAGGTAGGTCTCACCGTGCTGGGTGATGTCGATCGAGCGCCCCGCCATCAGGATGACCATCCCACCCGAGCCGGCGCCGCCACCAGCGCCCTGCGTGTTGCCACCCGAAGGCTCGCCACCGCCGCCGTGACCACCGTCGGCACGGATGCGTCCGGTCTGGCTGATCTTGATCGTGCCGAGGGCCTTGATCACGAGCACGCCGGCGCCGCCGCCGCCGCCACCAGCCTTGTTGTCCGCGATCCAGTTGGGGTTCGGGCCGCAGATCGGCGACCGGTCACCACCACCACCGCCACCCTGGCCACCCGAGGGCACGGCGAACTCGCCCTGGATACGCACCTGCTTGAACACGTTGACCGCCGAGCCCCAGAAGTTGTTGTCGCTCCGCACGTCGGTGAAGAGCAGCAGACCCGGATTGCCACCCGGGAGGTTGCGCGTCGTGGCACCGGAGCCGCCGATGCAACCGAAGCCGCCGACGCCCTTCTGCTGGATGAAGCTGTTGTTGCTCGCCTTGACCTTGTAGTTCGGATCGCCCTGGGTCAGGAACGAGCCGCCGCCACCGCCGGAGCCCTTGCCGCAGGTGCTCACGCAGCTCTGCTGGCCACCCCGGCCGCCGGTGCCGGCGACTTGTCCCGGTCCGAAGCCGCTCTCGCCGAACGTGGATGGTCCGGTCGTGTTCGGGCTGCCGCGTCCACCACTGCCGCCGCTGCACTGGCCGGGTCCGCCGGCGGTCGGGATGTTCGCCGAGTTGACGCTCACCGAGTTGGCACCGTCGGAGCCGTTGACGAACAACTCGCCGTCGACGATGAAATCGCCGGTCACGAGCCAGACCATCGGCTTGCTGCCCTTGCCGACGACGCGCACGCCAGGCGGGATGCGCACGCGCGCGAAGTTGAACACACCGCCGGTCACGTTGACCGGGGGCGCGCCCTTGGGCGTGATCTGCGTGAAGTCGGTGTTCAGCTCGACGACCGCCTGGGCCGGCTCGTACTCGAGGATCGTCGACTGCCCTTCGAACTCGAAATTCGAGCGCAGGTAGCCGGAGCCGAGCTCGGCCCTGGGCTCGACGAACGGCGCCGACGAGTCGATCTGGGTGGCGGCACCGAAGGCCTCTGCCACACCGTCGAAGACCGGCTCGTACGAACTGTTGGTGGCGAAGGTCGCGAAGACCCGGTTGTAGGCCGCGTCCTTGATGTTGGACTCGCCAGCCATGTCCTCGAGCGTGTTCTCGACGATCACGCGGATCGTCGCGTTGTTCGGGAGCACACCGACCGGCCGCAGCACGAGTTCGGACCCCTCGATCTGGTTGGACTCGAAGTCGATGTCGGAGGGGATCCAGGTGTTCTTGCCCTTGAGCGGATCCGGATCGTCGTATTCGAGGAAGATCCTGCCGCGCTGGCTCAGCGACCGCTTGGTCGGATCCGGATCGAACGTGCTCATCACGTTGGTGCTCGAGGGATTCAGCGGCTGGTCGAACTTCAGCTTCACTTCGAGCGGTGCCTGCCCGAGCAGGTTCAGACTGGCCTGGCCGGAGATCGTCGGCACGACCGAGAACCCGGAGCGACGCGGCCCACCGGCCTTGGTGTCCCTGAACAATTGTGCGGGCGACGAGCCGTTCGCAGTCGTGAACGCGAAGGTCACCGGCGCCGGCATGGTCTTGCCACGCACATCGCGCAGCACCGCGCCATTGCGCGTGTCACCACCGATCAGGTTCACGAGGTAGCGCCGGCCGGGCCGGAAACCACCATTGTCGAACGAGTCATTCGTCGGGAAGCGCGGCACGAACTCGAGACGGCGACCCGGGTTCGCATCACCGGCGGAAGCCGCCAGCCGGAACGTGCCCTGTGGCTGCTCGCTGATCGGTTTGCCCGTCGCGTCGAAAACCTGGAAACTGAACGAGTTCAGGTCCGCTGACGTGATGTCGACCTCGTTCGAGAAGTCGATCCGGATCGGCTCGTTCAAGAACAGCTTGCCGTTGTTGGCAGGCTCGGTCTGCAGGACGATGAAGTCGCCACTCGTGCCCTTGATGGAGGAGGCCGAGCCCCCCCCACCACCACAAGCGGCGAGCAGCAGCGCCAGCGCGCTCGCGGACGACCGCCAGATCGCGGCACGCGGATGCTGAATCAGAGACGAGGGCTGGACGTGGTTCGACATCGGAGTGTTCGGCAGGCTTTCGGGCCGAGGCTCAGTTGGTCTTCTCGAAGCGATAGGTCAGGGCGAACGACTGGATCTTCGGGGAGACCGGTGGGTTCGCGTCGACGTTGTTGATCATGATGAACCGCCAGTTCAGGTACTTGACGTCCTGCGGCAGGAACGTCTCGTTCGCGCCGGCGAACTGGCTGGTGAACCGCGCGTCCATGAGCGCATTGGGATCGCTCGTGTAGCGGGTCACGTTGCGGTTGTAGTAGTAGGTCCAGAACAGGCGGGGCTGACCGTTGAAAGGCCGGTCGTCGAACTTGCGGATGTGCGCATCGCCGGCCTTCAACGGATCGAGCGCGAAGTTGTCCGCGCTCGGCGCGTTCGCGGTGTAGCCCTCGGCCCAGGCACGCCATGGCAGCGACCCCGGCGACAGCGTGTCGATCACACCGGCGCCACGGAACTCGGGCACCACGGAGGTGCCACCCGGCAGGGTGTTGAGCGGCGGCTCGAAGTCGTAGCCGAAGCGCGGCAGCACCGAGGGTGGCAGCGTGTTGCCATCGAAGTAGGGACCGAGCCGCGGGTCGATGACGACTGCCGGCATGCGATGCGGGTTCAGCACGCTCATGAAGCCGGCCGTCACCACGGTCTGCCGCTTCACGAAGTCGGCCATGACCCAGTAGACGCTGTTGTCGGCTGCGGCCGTGCGGCCACCGGTCGGAGTGAATGCACCGGAGGCGCTTGCCCAGTCGGGCTTCGTAGGATCGACGAATTGCGGCTTGCCGGCGACGAGACCACCGCCCGAGAGCGCGCGGAAGTTCGGTTGCGCGCCCGAGGTGACGGCCAGTGCGATCTGCCAGCCGTTCGAACCGGTCGCGAAGAACGGGTTGCCCTTCGGCAACGTCGAGGAATCCGGGAACACCCAGAAGTCCGCGAGCAGTGGCAGCGCGATCGTGCCGAGCTGGCCGCCGGTGGAGTTGTCCAAGCGCGAGGACTGGGCGATCCAGTACTCGTTCATGTTGCCCCAGAAGCCGTTGTTGAAGGCCAGCGTCTGTCCGGACTGCGTGACGTAGCGGCCCTTGCCGCCGAGGAACGGCGAGATGATGTAGGGCTTGAACTGCTGGTTGCTTCCCGGCACGTCCGACCCGGTCAGCGAGTTGCCGCCCTGATACATCACCGTCTCGTCACGCCAGACGAAGTAGGGCTTGTCGAACTTGGGCAGCGGCAGGTAGCGGTTGACCCCGTTCGGCTCGGTGAACGCGAGCGAGCTGTCGATCAGCAGGTTGCGGTCCTGGTAGGCCGCGAACGGGTTCGGCGCATCCTGCTTCGTGCCGGTCGTCCCCGAGTTGTAGACGAAGTTGTCCTCGAACTTGTTGATCAGGCCAGAGGACTGCAACGAAGCCAGCGCGCTCGTCGAACCGACGCACGGTTCGGGACGCCGTTCGCTGTGCCCCAGGAACAGGCTCATGCGATCGAACTCGTCATAGGTGATCGCCGCCCCCGTGAACGGGGCCCAGAACATCTGCTCGACGTCGAGGTTGAAATCGAAGGCGTCGGTACGCGAGAGCGACATGTCGATCTCGCGCCACACGGTCTGCAGGCGGCAGCCGTATGGGTTCAGCGGATTCTGGATCGGCGCGCCGAACTTCGTGCCAGCGCTCGGCGAGGCGACCTGACTCTCGCCGAACACCGTTTCCGGGCAATAGCGGAAGATCGAGTTCTGCGACGGCGGCGGCAGCTGGTTCAGGTCGTCCACGATCTTGCGCACGCGCGTCGATGGCCGCGCCTGCATCGTGCCGTCCGGCAGGTAGACGACCGCGCCGAACACGTCCTGCAGGTTGTACGCGAGGGCGTTGGTCACTCCGGACTTCGGCACCTCGTTGGTCAGGTAGTAGCTCGGCTGCTCGTCCTCGTCGCTGTCGGCCAGACGCCGCGCAACCGTCACCGTCAGGTTGTCCGGATAGAAGGGCTGGCTCGCCGCGTTCTTGCGCGTGTCGAGGCTGAACGGGATCACCAGCGCATCACGCACCGACTCCGACTGGAAGTCGATCGTGTTCCCGGACAGATCGCGAATGCCATCGGTGCCGGCCAGCAGGTGTGCGAAGTAGCGGTACTTCTTCTGCGCGAACGGCTTGCCCTCGTCCTCGAGGCGCATCTTCT
>CAZSKV010000563.1:0-2767 GCA_964607495.1 uncultured candidatus Brocadiaceae bacterium | reverse complement strand
AGATCGTGTGACGAGCTGACCAGGAGACATCGCGATGCCCATCAAGGTCTACAACCCGACGTCCCCCGGCCGGCGCAACTCGTCGGTGCTCGACTACTCGCACCTGACCAAGAAGGAGCCGGAGAAGTCGCTCACGCGGCGGATTCGCAGCGCCTCAGGGCGCAACGCCCACGGTCACGTCACCTCGCGCTTCCGCCAGACCTGGCGCCGGCGGCTGTATCGCGACGTGGACTTCTGCCGGTTGAAGGACGGCGTGCCCGCGAAGGTCGCGGCGATCGAATACGACCCGAACCGCAACTGCGACATCGCGCTGCTGCACTATCGTGACGGGGAGAAGGCCTACATCCTCGCACCGCGCGGCCTCGAGGTCGGCATGACGGTCGAATCCGGCGATCGCGTCGAGCCCAATGTCGGCAACGCGATGCCGCTCGGCAGCATCCCGCTCGGGCTCCAGATCCACAACGTCGAGATGAAGCCGGGGCGAGGTGGCCAGTTCGGCCGCTCCGCCGGCACGACGATCCAGCTGCTGGCGCGCGACGGGGACTTCGCGGTGCTGATCCTGCCGTCGGGCGAGATGCGCAAGGTGCACGTGCGTTGCCGCGCGACGATCGGCCAGATCGGCAACCTCGACTGGCAGAACGTGCGCTGGGGCAAGGCCGGACGCCGGCGCTTCCTCGGCCGCAAGCCCCACAACCGCGGCACGGCCCAGAACCCGGTCTCCCATCCGATGGGTGGCGGCGAAGGCAGGACCGGCGGCGGCCGGCATCCGTGCTCGCCACTCGGCAAGCTCGCCAAGGGCGGCAAGACGCGCAAGCGGAAGGCCGCCTCCAACCAGTACATCCTGCGCCGCCGCAAGCCGGGCAAGCATGTGCAACAGGCAACCGTTTGAGGCCGCCGCGTGAGCCAGAGGTCTGAATCATGAGCAGAAGCGTCAAGAAGGGCCCGTTCGTCGATCCGAAGCTGCTGCTGAAGGTCGAGAAGATGGCCAAGACCGGCAAGCGCGAACCCATCAACACCTGGGCGCGGCGCTGCACGATCATCCCCGAGTTCGTCGGCCACACGTTCATGGTGCACAACGGCCGCATGTTCCTGAAGTGCTACGTGACCGAGGACATGGTCGGCCACAAGCTCGGCGAGTTCTCGCCGACGCGGACGTTCCGCGGGCACTCGAGCAAGAAGGTCGAGGCGACGGAAGCCACCTGACGGAGCCAGACATGAGTCTCGAATTCAAAGCCAGTCATCGCTACGCGCGCACCGGACCCCGCAAGATCCGGCTCGTCATGGACCTGATCCGCGGCCGGACCGTGAATCAGGCGCTGAACGACCTGCAGCACGACAAGCACCGGGCGTCGCGCTTTCTCGAGAAGATCCTCGCCTCGGCGGTCGCGAACGCGCTGCAGAACCCCGAGGTGCGGGCGAACCGCCTCGTGATCAGCAAGTGCTTCGTCCAGACCGGGCCGCTGCAGTTCGGGCGCTTTCGCTTCCGTCCAGGTCCGCGCGGCCGCGCGATGCCCATCAAGAAGCGTACGTGCCACATCCACATCTTCGTCGCGGACCCCGCTGCCAGTGTCGCGGGTGCGGAAGCGGGCGGGGCCACACCGGAGTGATTTGAAGGCAGGAATCGGCGCAACATGGGCCAAAAGACACATCCAATCGGCTTCCGCATCGCGATCACCGAACCGTGGCGTTCGCGCTGGTACGCGACGAGCAAGGACTTCCGGCACCTGCTGCTCGAGGACCAGAAGATCCGCAAGTTCATCCGTGAGAACTGGGCCTACGCGGCGATCCCGAAGGTCGAGATCGAGCGCGCAGGCGATTTCGTGACCGTCTACCTGCACACCGCCCGGCCGGGGATCCTGATCGGCAAGAAGGGCGCCAAGGTCGACAAGTTCCGCGAGGACCTGGAGAAGCTGACCGGCAAGGCCGTGCGCATGAAGATCATCGAGGTGCACCGGCCCGAGCTCGAGCCGACGCTCGTCGGTGAATCCGTGGCCGAGCAGTTGCTCAAGCGCGCGAACTACCGGCGGGCCCTGAAGAAGGCCGTGGACACGTCGATGGCTGCCGGCGCGAAGGGCATCAAGATCGTCGTCGCCGGCCGGCTCGGTGGCGCCGAGATCGCCAGGGTGGGCGAGATCCAGCGTGGTCGCGTCCCGACGACGACGCTCCGCGCCCAGGTCGACTACGGGACGGCCCTCGCCCGCACGAACTACGGCGTGATCGGAGTCAAGGTCTGGATCTTCAAGGGCGAACTCGGGCCCGACGAGACCACGAACGGTCTGCTGCCGATCCGTTCGACCGTGGAGCGCACGGTCTGAGAACGCATGCTGAACAGGTGAACTGACATGTTGATGCCCAAGCGAACCAAGTATCGGAAGCAGCAGCGCGGCAAGATCCGCGGCAATGCGACCAGCTGCAACGCCGTGGCCTTCGGGGACTACGGCCTGCAGGCGCTGGAGCCGGGCTGGCTCGCCGCCAAGACGCTCGAGGCGGGGCGTATCGCCTGCAGCCGGGCCGCTCCTGAGGCGAAGATCTGGATCCGGATCTTCCCCCACAAGCCGGTGTCCGCGAAGCCAGCCGAGACCCGCCAGGGTGTCGGCAAGGGCGACGTCGAGTACTGGGCGGCGGTCGTCAAGCCCGGCACAGTCATGTTCGAGGTCGGCGGTGTGACCGCCGACGTCGCGAAGAAGGCCTTCTCGCGCATTGCGCACAAGCTGCCCATCAAGGTGCGGATGATCCAGAAGAGGCACGTGTCATGAATCTGCAGGAG